>NZ_JBFTMC010000040.1:0-32180 GCF_056396765.1 Bacillus sp. 05T22 | reverse complement strand
ATACAGAAATCATCTTCTTGATGTTGCATAACTTTTTTTAAAAATGTCCTTTACAAAGGGTACAGATTAGCATGAGTGAACCTTTTTTTATTATTTTACAGAGATGATCTCAACTTGCATTTCTCCACCTGGCGTTTGAATTGCTACTTTTTCACCAATTTGCTTACCTAGTAAGCTTTTTGCGATTGGAGAATCGTTAGAAATTCTTCCTTCAAATGGATCTGCTTCTGCACTACCAACGATTGTGTAAGCTTCTTCATCTCCATCTGGTAATTCTTTGAATGTTACAGTTTTACCTAATGTTACAACTGTAGACTCTTCGCCATTATCTTCAATGATAACYGCGTTACGAATCATATTTTCTAGTTGTGTAATACGTCCTTCTACGAATGCTTGCTCATCTTTCGCTGCATCGTACTCCGAGTTCTCAGAAAGATCACCGAAACTACGTGCGATTTTAATACGCTCTACAACTTCTTTACGTCTTACTGTTTTTAATTGCTCAAGCTCGTTTTCTAATTTTTGTTTACCCTCTTGCGTCATAGGGTATGTTTTTTCTATTGCCATGTTTTCCACTCCTTTTATATATCAATCCCCCGAAAAAAAGAGGAGTTCAATATGAAAACTCCTCCGCTTTATCCTATAGCGGAGGTTTCTAGTACACATGCACTAGCGGAGTTGTCACATACAACCCCGTATTTTCCAATTCTTCCTCATATAAAGAAGATATGTATGGAAAGTTCATATAAATATGCCCTCACCTATAGATAGATGAGGTTGGCATGTTTCATTGTATTCGATAAGAAGGGAAAAAATCCCTTCCTATCGTATATCTTTTACTATGCTATTACAAATTCACTTTTTGTTCAAGAATTGTTGCAATTTTTGTGACCATAATATCAATTGCAACATGATTTTGTCCGCCTTCTGGAATAATTATATCCGCAAATTTCTTAGAAGGCTCAATAAATTGGTTGTGCATTGGACGTACAACATTTACATACTGCTCAACAACAGAGTCCATTGTACGACCGCGCTCTTTAATATCGCGCTGCATACGACGTAAAATACGAAGGTCAGCATCCGTATCAACAAACACCTTAATATCCATTAAATCACAAAGACGCGGGTCTTCTAAGATGAGAATCCCTTCTAAAATAATTACATCTTTCGGTTCTACTGGAATAATTTCTTCTGAGCGTGTATGCAATGTATAATCATATACGGGTTTCTCAACCGGCTTATATGCAAGCAACTGATGTAAGTGCTCAATTAATAAGTCATTATCAAACGCTAATGGATGATCGTAATTTGTTTTTAAACGCTCTTCCATTGGCAGATGACTTTGGTCTTTGTAATAATAATCTTGCTCCAAAATTAAAATGGAATGACCTTGAAATTGATCAAAAATTGCTTTTGTTACACTTGTTTTACCTGATCCTGAACCACCAGCAATTCCAATTACAACCGGCTTATTCGTCCCCATTCAACTACCACTCTTTCTTATTGATGTATGCTTTTTCGCATCATATTATTCACATACACTGGTTGATCCACTTTGAATTTCACGATTTGCAACGGATGTCTCGCTGCATCTAATTCGTTTCCATCCTCATCCCAAATTTTCTCCACCGTTTGTGTAAAGTTTTCTATTTCTGGCCCAAAGAACTCAACCTCATACCCTGGTTTGAAGTAGTTACGTTGTTCGATTGTGACAATGCCTGTTTCTTCATTATAATCTAACACTAAACCAGCAAAATCATACGTTGTTTTCTTACTATGATTTCCATACATTTGTTCTTGGTATCCTGGAACTCCTTCAAAGAATGCAGGCGCTGTATCACGATTTGCACATTTATCGAGCTCATCTAACCATTCTTGTTTAAACTCAAAGTTATCAGGATCCGCGCAATATGCATCAATTACTTTGCGGTACACAGTTGCTACTGTTGCTACGTAGTGAATAGATTTCATGCGTCCTTCAATCTTCAAGCTGTCAATTCCAATTTCAATCATTTTCGGAATTGAAAGGATCAAGTTTAAGTCTTTTGGACTCATTGCAAAGTGTGCATCGCCTTCTTGGAATAAAGGAAGTTCTTCTGCTTCTTTATGTTGTGATACTGCTTGAACTAGGTCATAATCCCAACGACATGACTGACAACAACCGCCACGGTTCGAGTCACGTGCTGTCATATGGTTACTTAATGTACATCTTCCAGAGTAYGCAATRCACATTGCMCCATGGACGAAYGCTTCAATTTCAAYATCAACKTTTTCTTTAATTTCCTTCATTTCTTCATAGCCGACTTCACGAGCTAATACAAGACGATGCAAGCCTTCTTCTTTCCAATACTGCGCTGCTTTCCAGTTGGATAGAGACTGTTGTGTACTTAAATGCACTTCAACAGAAGGAGCTACACGTTTACACGTCTCAATAATAAGCGGATCTGCAACAATAATTCCTGTTACACCAGCTTTTTCAATCCCTCTTAAATAATCTTCCAATCCATCCATATTTTCATTATGTGCAAAGATATTTGTTGTTACATATATTTTTGCGCCATATTTCTTTGCAAACTCTACGCCTTCTGCCATTTCTTCTAGCGTAAAGTTCCCTGCATTTGAACGAAGACCAAATTCTTGTCCACCTAAATATACAGCATCTGCACCGTAATGAATAGCTACTTTTAATTTCTCTAAATTACCTGCAGGGATTAACAATTCAGGTTTTTTCACAATAACGCGTTTTCCATCGACTACTCGTGAAATTTCTTGTACAGTCATTTCCTACACCCTCCTCGTTTAGTAAACCGTTTCTTTAAAGAAGAATCCTGTATCTAACGGACGATTTACTGGTTGAATTTCTTCTATCTCTTTATATAAATCGTCTTTCATGTCATAATACGCATCGCGATCTTCTACACATAAATCAATAGCTTTACGATATTTCTTTGTCACTTCGATAATGTATTCAGAGCTTTTTAACACCCCATCAATTTTCAAGCTATCGATTTCAGCATCGATGAGTTCATCTAACTCATCAATGAAACAAATATCATTCGGACTCATAATATGAGTACCATTTTCGTCCTCATAAATCGGATACTTGTTATTACGCTCTGGATCATGTAAAAACATATTCTCTTCATACTTTTTCTTTTCAATCTCTAGATTACGATCTTGATATTCAAAATAGTTTCCAACTAATGAACGCTTTGATTGGAACATGCATGTCATACCGTGAATTTGCACTTCTACTTCAACTTCAGCGTTTTCTTTTAATTCAACAATTTCATCTAAGCTCAATTCACGTGCAAGCACAGCACGTTTTGCACCTTTACGGCCCCAATAGTTACATGTGAACCAGTTCGTTGCTGTCGTTTCTGTATTCCAGTGCATTTGCATGTTTGGTGCTACTTCACGCACAGTCATTAATACTGCAGGATCTCCAAAGACGATTGCATCTACCTGTACTTCTTGCAGGAGTGCAACGTAGTCTTTTAATTCTTCTACTTTGTCATTATGGAACATAGCGTTCATCGCTACGTATACTTTCATACCATTTTCATGTGCAATGCTTACAGCTTGTTTCACATCATCACGCGTGAACTCCCCTGCTAAACGTAAGCCAAACTTTTGCTCACCGATCATTACTGCACTTGCCCCTGCTTTTGCAAGAGGTTCAATGTCCGCCACCGCTCTTGGCGTTACTAACAATTCAGGTTTTTTCATACTGTTGTCACCCTCTCTTTTTACTCACGGCTACTCCATCACCAATCGGAAAAATAGTTGTATCATATCCTTCATGGTTCATTAGCCATTCATTGTACGTCTTAATACGACGAATCAAACCACGCGTACGTCTATTTTCAATTTTTTCTTTTGTCGTTACAAGTCCATGGTACATAACATTATCTGAAATAATGACACCCCCCGGATTTAATAACGGTTCATATAAGTCAAAAAAGCGACGATATTGTCCTTTTGCGGCATCAATAAAAATAACATCAAATGTTCCATGTTCTTTCACTTGTTCACCTGTTTCTAATGCATCACCATAAATAACGGAAATACGCTCTTTTACAGAAGAACACTCTATATATTCAAGTGCTTTTTCATATCGATCGCTATTTCGTTCTACTGTCACAATGCGAGAATTGGGGATAGCTTGCATCATACGAATACTGGAGTAACCAATTGCTGTTCCGAGCTCTAATATGCTTGTCGGTCCAATTAAACGTAAAAATTGCAACATAAACTCCATTCCAAGACGATCCATAATTGGCACATGATGTTCACTTGCGTACTGTTCCATTTCAAGAATAAGCTTATCTTTTGGATCAATAAATGATAATAGGTACTCGTTAACTGCATCCTCCATAAATAGTCCTCCTTATTTACATGGAGAAGTGCCTCTATGACGTGTCAGTTTCTATCTTTTCACACATAGAATGCAATAAAAATACAAGCCAGCTTCACCCTTAGCTTGTACGTCCCGTTTTGATATTAAAAACGATTCTTCTGCCAGTTTTTAACCCGATATATTTTACCACAAAAAAGAGGGATATGCGACCCTTTTCGCTCTCCCTCCTATTTTCATTTCTTTTGTGTAATATATTTTTGTTTTAATGCATTATGTTCTTCTAACGTTTTTGCATAATACACTTCACCACTTGGTGCTGCTAAGAAGTAATAATAATCTGTTTGCGCAGGTTCTAACGCTGCTTGTACTGAATGCTTGCCAGAATTCGCAATTGGTCCAACAGGTAATCCTTTTACAACATACGTATTATACGGTGAATTTACTTTTAAATCCTCATATAATACACGTTCTTTATGCTTTCCAAGCGCATATAATACTGTCGGATCTGTTTGTAACGGCATCCCTTTTGCTAAACGATTATAAAAGACGCTAGAGATCTTTTGACGATCTGTAACCCCTGTCGCCTCTTCCTCAATTAAAGAAGATAATGTTAAAAGCTGGTGAACGTCCAGCTGCTTTTCTTTCATTTTCGCCTCATTTTGAACAATTAATGCATTCGTTTTTTCAAGCATCGACGTCACAATTTCTTCCAATGTTGTATCTTTTTTATAGAAAGAATATGTCGCTGGGTATAAGTAGCCTTCTAACGGATATTTAATATTGGCATCAAAAATTTTATTTGTTAATAATATCGGATATTTTTGCTGCATTTTTTGGATAAAAGCCTTATCGTTTAATTGGCGCACAACATCATCTTTATTCCATTTCAGTTCCTTCGCAATTATATCTGCAATTTCAACAACTTGTGCACCTTCTTTAATCGTCAATTTATAAGCAACTGGACG
The DNA here is from genome assembly GCF_056396765.1 of Bacillus sp. 05T22. Taxonomy (NCBI): domain Bacteria; kingdom Bacillati; phylum Bacillota; class Bacilli; order Caryophanales; family Bacillaceae; genus Bacillus; species Bacillus sp. 05T22. The sequence continues at coordinate 26,852 of NZ_JBFTMC010000040.1, read as the reverse complement.
ATGGACATTACCCGATGACATTTGTTCCATTACATCATCTACATTCATTGATGAATTTAACAAATATGTACCTGCCTGCAAATTTTTAGATTTAGCTTTTGCATAGAAGCTAAATACTGTACCGTTTTTAATAGCGCCTTTTTCTTCTAAAATCTCTCCGATTTTACTTGTAGATGAACCTTTTGGAATCTCTACTTCAATTTCTTTTTTATTCCCGCTATCAACTGGTTTTAACGCAGATGAAATATACGCATAGACTGACACGCAGACCACAAGTAGTGTAATAACCACTATTAAAAGTGTGCGCCTATGCTTCTTCTTCACTTGATTCTCTATCAAAATTCTTCCTCCTTATTCCATTGTAGACCATATGTACATCCTCTATACAATGCCCTACAAGCCCAAAGCAAAACTCATTCATTTGCAGATAGTTTTTTTATTTTATACAATCCGTCTCATTATACTATAAACAATTATGTAGTTTCGACAAAAAATCTGTCATTTTGCACGAGAATACAAAAAAAGATGGACTGCATGTACAGCCCATCTTCTTCACCTGAATTACGCTTCGCCCTCTTCTTCTTCAGCAAGAGTGTTAAACATTTCTTGTACCATTTCCCACTCTTCTTCAGATTCGATTGAAAGTAATGTTCCACCCTCTTCTTCATTTTGCTCGTATGCCATTGCATCGAAGATTTGGTCTCCATCTTCGTCTACTTCACCGATCGGAGAGAAGACTACGTATGATTTTTTACCGAATTTTTCAGCATCAAAAGTGAAAATAATTTCACATAAATGTTCGTTTCCTTTTTCGTCTACAATTGTAATTTGATTTTCTTCCATTTTGGTCACCTCTTATTTACTATCTAAAAATCCTTGTAAGATCACGACTGCAGCCATCTTATCGATTACCTGTTTTCGCTTCTTACGGCTCACATCAGCTGAAATGAGCAGACGTTCCGCTGCCATCGTCGACAAACGCTCGTCCCACATTACAACTTCTAATTGTAACAGATTCCGTAGGTTTTCTGCAAATTGCTGGCAAGCTTCACCACGTGGGCCAATTGTACCATTCATATTCTTTGGTAAACCTACTACTATCTTGTCCACATTGTACTGTTTTACTAACTCAGAAATACGATCAAAACCAAATTGGCCTCGTTCTTCGTTAATCCTGATTGTTTCCAGTCCTTGTGCTGTCCAGCCCATTTCATCGCTCATTGCAACACCGACTGTTTTGGTACCAACATCTAAACCTAATATCCGCATAAACTACTCCTCACGATGATGTTTCAAGTAAGACTTCACAAGCTCTTCAATTAATTCATCACGTTCAAGCTTGCGAATGATGCTTCGTGCATCTTTATGGCGAGGTATGTATGCTGGGTCTCCACTTAATAAATAACCGACGATTTGGTTAATCGGATTATAACCTTTTTCTTGAAGTGCATCATACACAGTTAAAAGTACATCATTTACATGGACACTCTGTTTTTCATCTTGAATGCTAAACTTCATTGTTTTATCAAAACCGTCCATTTCAAGCACCTCACTTGTAAGTAGTAAGTATAGGGAGAAGAACTTCTCCTCTCCCTACCATTGTACACTACTATCTCTTTATTTTGAAACAGATTTAACGTACTCTTGTACAAATGCTAAAGCTTCCTCTACTTGTGCTGGATTTTTACCGCCTGCTTGAGCCATGTCAGGACGGCCGCCACCGCCACCGCCACAACGAGAAGCTACTTCTTTCACAAGTTTACCTGCATGGTAACCTTGACTAATTAAATCTTTCGTTACACCCGCTAAAATATTTACTTTATCGTCATTTACAGACACTAATACAACAACTGCAGACTCTAATTTATTTTTAAGGTCATCCATCATTGTACGTAAGTTGTTCATATCTGCAACATTTACTTTCGCCGCTAATACGTTCACGCCATCAACTGTCATTACTGAATCAGTTAGGTTTCCAGCTTCGATATTGCTTAATTTCGCAGCAAGAGATTCGTTTTCTTTTTGAAGTTGTTTTACTTCAGCAAATAAACCATCAACTCTTGTTAAAATATCTTTCGGATTTGTTTTCATTTTTCCTGCTGCTTCTTTTAATAAACCTACTTGATCGTTCATTAATTCGTATGCAGATTTACCAGTTACCGCCTCAATACGACGTGTTCCTGCACCGATACCAGACTCAGCAACGATTTTGAAAATACCGATAGAAGCTGTGTTATCAACGTGACAACCACCGCAAAGCTCTAAGCTGTAATCGCCTACTTGTACAACACGTACAACATCGCCGTATTTTTCACCGAATAATGCCATTGCGCCCATTTCTTTTGCTTCTTCGATTGCTTTTTGAGAAATCGCAACATCAATACTTTCCCAAATTTTTTCGTTTACAATACGCTCAATTTTTTCTAATTCGTCAGCTTGTACTTGACCGAAGTGAGAGAAGTCAAAGCGTAGGCGTTCTGATGTTACAAGAGAACCGGCTTGGTTAACATGTGTTCCAAGTACATCTTTTAATGCTTGGTGTAAAATATGCGTTGCTGTATGGTTTTTCACAACACTGCTACGGTTCTTCGTATCAATAATAGCTTTTACAGCTGCTTCTTTTGTTAACGTTCCTTCTTCCACCACTATTTTGTGTAAGTTTTGACCATTTGGTGCTTTTTGTACGTCTTTTACAAGAACTTTTACGCCGTCAGCAAGAAGATAACCACGGTCTGCAATTTGCCCACCACTCTCAGCGTAGAATGGCGTTACATCAAGCATTAATTGTCCTTCTTCACCTGCTTGTAGGCTATCTGTGTACTCACCATTTTTCACAAGTGCAACAACGTTACTTTCTGTTGCAACTGTACCGTAACCAACGAATTCGCTCGCTACTTTAACTTCACCAAGTACACCGCCTTGAACTTGCATAGAATCAACGTCTTGACGAGCAGCACGTGCACGCTCACGTTGTTTTTCCATTTCATTTTCAAAGCCTGCTTGATCAACTGTCATACCAGCTTCTTCTGCATATTCTTCTGTTAATTCAATTGGGAAACCGTACGTGTCGTATAGACGGAACGCATCTACGCCAGAAATAACAGTTGTTTTTTCTTCTTTCGCTTTTGCAATTACTTCAGCTAAAATTGCTTCGCCATCATGAAGTGTTTCATGGAAACGCTCTTCTTCATTCTTCACAACTTTTGCAATAAAGTCTTTCTTTTCAAGAACTTCTGGATAGAAGTCTTTCATTACTTCGCCAACAACCGGTACTAATTCAAACATGAATGGACGGTTAATGTTTAATTTCTTCGCATAACGTACAGCACGGCGTAATAAACGACGTAATACATAACCACGGCCTTCGTTAGAAGGAAGAGCTCCATCACCTACAGCGAATGTTACTGTACGAATATGGTCAGCAATTACTTTAAACGCCATATCTTTTTCTACATCGCCACCGCGATACTTCTCACCAGAAATTGATTCTGTTGCACCAATCATTGGCATAAATAGGTCTGTATCAAAGTTTGTAGGTACATCTTGAACGATAGATGTCATACGCTCTAGACCCATCCCTGTATCGATGTTTTTCTTTGGAAGTGGCGTATATGAGCCATCCGGATTATGGTTAAATTGAGAGAATACAAGGTTCCATACTTCTAAGTAACGTTCGTTTTCTCCACCTGGATACAACTCAGGATCTCTAAARTCGTTACCGTAAGCTTCACCGCGGTCATAGAAAATCTCTGTGTTCGGTCCACTTGGTCCTTCACCAATATCCCAGAAGTTTTCTTCTAAACGAATGATGCGCTCTTTCGGAACACCCATTTTCTCATTCCAAATTATAAATGCTTCTTCATCTTCTGGATGGATTGTTACAGATAGTAACTCTTTATCGAATCCAATCCATTTGTCGCTCGTTAAAAATTCCCAAGCCCATGTAATTGCTTCTTCTTTAAAGTAGTCACCAATTGAGAAGTTTCCTAACATTTCAAAGAATGTATGGTGACGAGCTGTTTTCCCAACGTTTTCAATATCGTTTGTACGAATTGATTTTTGTGCATTTGTAATACGTGGATTTTGCGGAATTACACGGCCATCAAAGTATTTCTTTAATGTCGCTACACCACTGTTAATCCATAAAAGAGATGGATCCTCATGTGGAACTAATGATGCACTCGGTTCAATTGCATGCCCTTTTTCCTCGAAAAAGTCTAAAAACATTTGACGAATTTGTGCTCCTGTTAACTGTTTCATCTATATTTCCTCCCTTAAGAAATTTCATAAAAACAAAAAACTCCCGTCCCTATAAAAGGGACGAGAGTTAACTCGCGATACCACCCTAATTATGAACCGATTTATACATTCTCGATTCATCACCTCATGGTGCCGTAACGTGGCAAGACGGCAGGGATTAGCTGCTCTCAGGATTAGCGTTCTGTCACCCTTCATTTAAAACTTCTTTCAGCCAGTGGAAGTTTCTCTCTAAAAATGGACTGTGACATACTCGTTCCGTCATCAATTTAAAATCATATGCTATATGCCAAAATTGTAGCGAATCCGTTTCCATTTGTCAATGTTTCCAGAGTGGCTTTATATGAACAATAACGGTTCGAATCACCGCTAAAATAGGAACCGATATTAAAAGACCTACAATTCCACCTATTTCTCCCCCAATTAGAAGAGCAAGCATAATAATAACAGGATGCATACGTAACGATTTCCCAACAATATACGGAGATAAAATGTTACTTTCAACAAATTGTAAAATGGCAAGTGCGATACCTGCTTTAATAAAAAGATTTGTGGATATCGTTGCGGCAATCATTAATGTCGGAATCGCTCCTAAAATAGGACCAAAGTACGGGATTATATCAGTAACTCCAACAATGATACCTAGTAATAGTGGATACTTCATACCAATAAACCAAAACGAAAGAGCAGACACGCCTCCTAAAACTAAACACACAAATAATTGCCCTCGAATATAACTTCCAAGTGACTTATCGATCTCCTTCGCTAACACTTGTCCTGTACTACGCCATTTACTCGGAACCATCTTCCAAAAAACATGATAAAATTCTCCATAATCTTTTAATATGTAGAATACAATGAATGGAATTAAAAAGATGATAAGCAATGAATCCAATACACCATGTGCTGTACTCATCACTTTATTTAATAACGCTTGTATCTTCATTTCAATTCCAATAAAAACTTGCGTTACTTTCTCATGAATAAACGATGGGAAATTGTCTGTCTGTTCTGTCACACCGTCCATCCAAGAATCATACATTTTCATAAACTGCGGGAATTGCTTATTGATTTCTTGTAGCTGCGCAATCACAACCGGTGTCCCTTTATAAATTCCATAACCGAGACCACCAAAAAAGAGAATATAAATAAGCAAAATCGCAAGTGTACGTGGCATTCCCTCTTTATATAATTTTTCAATTAAAGGATGCAGTAAATACGCGATGAAACAAGCAATTAAAAATGGTGTAATTGCTACTTTAAACACGAATATGATTGGCGCCCATAGTGGTTTAATTTTTAAAAAGACGAGCAAACATAAAAACACTAATAACAATAACCCTAATCGATAGATCCAAATAATTTTAAGATTCTTCAAGCGAAAAACCTCCTCCATCCTTATTTTGAAAAGAAATAGAGAAGGTTATGTGTAAAACTTTTAAAAAATTACTGGACTAAAATATTTCCATACAGACCATACTGTTTTAAAAAAACTTACATATATTTAACATCATACGGACAAGCACTTAGGTCAGCTCGCAAATATGTGAGGAGGAATAAAATGGTTTGGCTTATGTTAATTCTTTCAACACTTTTCATGATACTAGAATGGATCTGTATTGGCTTTGGTATTTGGAAGGGACTCTTCACGCGTTCAACACGAAAAGAACGTGCGAAACAGCTGTGGTATTACGGAGTTCTTGGTATTGGATGTTACGGACTTTCTTATCTTTTTTCTGAAATTGGACTTTTTTATTTCTATACGAGCACATGAAAAAACTCCCTGAGAATTAAGGGAGTTTTTCACTTTATAGAAATGATTATAAATAAGACTTAATCATTTTGCGTGCTCTTTTCATATTACGTTTGGAAAACACATCTTGTTTACGTGCATATTGATATGCCGCAGCTCCAATACCTAATGCGATTAATGAATTGCGTACGTTCAAAGTAAATCCCCCTTTTTGACTATCCGATGGTTCGTTCATTCTCATCAAATAAATCATCAAGAGAACTAAGCGATCCATCTTCTTCTACTTGATGCGTATGGATTTTCCCCTTTGAAACCGATAATTCAATATAACAATTCCAGCAATAAAATTGGTTGACACCTATTTTTCCAATGTCTTTCCCTTTGCAATTTGGACAACTGAACATATGGCTTTCATCTCCTTACAGTCTCCCAGATTCTATTCGCCATTATGTCCAAACTGCACTCATTTATACATACTAGAACTGCCTTACACTTTCAAAATAACGTTCTCTATATTGAAAGTTTCACTATATAATTTCACCTTGCTACATAAAATCATACGGTGAAATGTTTTCCACATCCATCTCCTGGCCATCAATCGTAACCATTTGCACTTCCCCTTTTGATTCCTGCAAGCGACCAGCTAACGTTGTTTGCCGCAGTGAATCATCAAGACGATTCACACCAGATTGAAAGGCTGATTCTTCTCCGCAAATAATTAGAAACTTTTTACTTCTCGTAATACCTGTATAAATTAAATTACGGCGTAACATGCGGTAATAGCTCTTTACAATCGGCATAATTACAATTGGAAATTCACTTCCTTGTGACTTATGAATTGAACAACAATACGCATGTGTAATTTGATTTAAATCTGGCTTTATATACGTTACTTCAATCCCATCGAACGAAACAACAACCATATCTTGTTTCTCCACATTTTCCTTTGCATAAAATACAGAAACAATTTCTCCAATGTCACCATTAAACACTTGGCTTTCTGGTTGATTTACGAGCTGCAATACTTTATCACCCGTTCGATACACAACATCACCGTAGGCAATTTCTCTACTCTTTTCTTTCTTCGGATTAAATACTTCTTGGAGTGCTTCATTTAGCACATTAATACCTGCCGGACCGCGATACATAGGCGCTAACACTTGGACATCTCTTGCATTAAACCCTTTCGTCTTCGCGTTTTCACATACTTGTTTTACAACCTCAACAATTTGAGCACCTGAGCAACCAATAAACGAACGATCTTTTTTATTTTGTGCTAAGTCTGGTGGCAGCGTACCATTTTTTATCGCATGGGCAAGCCGAATAACGGATGACCCTTCTGCTTGACGGTAAATCTCTGTTAACTTCACTGTCGGAATTGCACCAGCATCTAATAAATCTTTCAAAACTTGTCCAGGCCCTACAGAAGGTAATTGATCTTCATCACCTACAACAATTACTTGAATGCTTGTTGGTAATGATTTAAACAATTGATTTGCGAGCCAAATATCAACCATTGAAAACTCATCAATAATAAGTAACTTTCCTTGTACAGGGTCCGTTTCATTACGCTGGAAAGATCCTTCTGGCGTCCAACCAAGTAAACGATGAATCGTACAAGCAGGAAGCCCTGTTGACTCACTCATCCGCTTCGCAGCGCGGCCTGTCGGAGCTGTTAACAGAATCGGAAACGGATTATCATCACTGTAATCTTTCGGGCTTAATGATAAACCATGCAAGGAAGCATACATTTCGACAATTCCTTTAATAACGGTCGTCTTCCCTGTACCAGGTCCGCCGGTTAATAACATCATCGGCTTATGAAGCGCAGTTTGAATTGCCTCTTGTTGAAGCGGCGCATACTGTACTTTTAGCTGCTCTTCAATTTTCCCTAACGTTAATAATACTTCCGCTTCAGGAAATGAAGGCGTCTCTTCTTGGTTCATGAGACGGCGGATTGATTTGACAACGCCTTTTTCGGAATAGAATAACGAAGCTAAATAAATGCGGTCTTCTTCTATAATGATTTTCCCTTCACCTTGCATCATTTCAACGCATTGCAAAATATCTTCTTCCGTCACATTACCCTCTTGATTATTTAAAAGCGATACGGTTTCTCGAACTAGTTGACCTTTTTCCATAAACACATGACCTTCTTGGAGCGAAACATTTTCTAACGTATAGAAACATCCTGCTCTCACACGATCATTATGGTTACCAGATATCCCTAGCGCTCGTCCTATATCGTCAGCTCTTCCAAAACCGATGCCATCGACTTCTTCAATCAACTGATATGGATTATTTCGAATCACTTCAAGCGTCATTTCTTTATACTGCTGATAAATCTTAATCGAGAGCTTCGTCCCAAAACCATAACCATTTAAAAAGCTCATGACCTTTTCAAGCCCTTGGTGTTCAATAATTGTGTCATAAATTTCTTGCGCTTTCTGCTTGTTTACAACACCTTCTAATGCAGCAGGGTCGTCCATAATTTTAGAAATCGCATGTTCTCCGAGATGATCAACAATCTTTTCTGCTGTTCGCTTCCCAATTCCTTTAAATAAATCACTCGCTAAATATTGCACCATACCTGTTTTTGTTTGAGGTAATTCTTTTTTAAATGTTTCAACTAAGTATTGCTTTCCGTACTTTGGGTGGTCTTTAAAGTGACCGGTCAATGTAAATACTTCATCTTCATGCATACGGGGAAAGTGACCGTTGATCATCACTTTTTTTTCGTCGTATGTTTCATTTGTTTCAATGATTTTCATACTGACAACGGAATAGAGGTTTTCTTCGTTGTGGAAAATGGTATGAAGAACTTGTGCTTTTATAAATTTTTGCTCTTCCTCAAACAAATCCATTGCATGTTGATTTCCCATGTTTCCTCTCCTTTCCGATTTCTCTCAATCTAACGAGCAGTAAAGCCCCCACCTCTCTACTTATCATTAGATGAGGGGTAACTGCGCGTTAAGGTACGATTTCTATTCGGCTTCTTGCTCTAATAAACGAATGCCATTCCCTGCTAAAAAGTGATCTGGTTGAATTTCAGTCGCCTTCTTAAATAAAGCAAGTGCTTTCTCATTATTTTCCTCAAACACGTACGCAACACCTAAATTATAGTACGCATCTGCATGTTCTGCATCCATTTGTAAAACCTTTTCAAAATAAGGTTTCGCTTCCTGAATATGTTCTAGTCGTGCAAAGCATAATCCGCATTGGAATACCGCTTCTACATCCGCCCTATCTAATTCAGTTGCTCTTTGTAAAAATGGCAGTGCAAGACGATCATTTCCAAGCTGTACATACGTAATCCCTAGCATAAATGTCACATCAGCTGATTGTAATCCAGCTTGCATCGCTTGCTCAAATGCAGCTTTTGCTTCTGTAAATTGCTCTTGTCCATAATATATGCTTCCAATCCCATAATAGGCAGTAGCTGATTTTTCATCTAATTCTAATGCGCGTTTATAAAATAAAATCGCACGTTCGCTATCTCCTAACACATCTAATAAATTCGCAAAGTTAATGTATCCAAGTGCATCTTTCGGATTTTCTTCAATTGCCTCTGTAAAATTTTTAGCTGCTTCTTCCCAGTTTCCTTCTTGCATATATTGAATGCCTGCTTCAAGCTTATTTGACATGTTCTTCACCTCTACAACAAATTATAACAAATAATCTATTTTCCAAGCGAACAAAAATTCGCTGTTATGAAAAAGAAACCTCTAACCGCTAATCGGCAGAGGCTTCTCTTTTTTCATCCTAAATAGTCTAGTTTCTTACCACTACGGTATACTTCATCAATTGTAGCACCGCCTAAGCATTCATCTCCATCATAGAAAACAACTGCTTGTCCTGGCGTAATCGCACGAATTGGTTCATCGCAAAGAATACGAACTGTATTATCATCAACGATTTGAACCGTTACCTTGTTATCCTCTTGACGATAACGGAATTTCGCTGTGCACTTAAATTCCTTTTCTTTCGCTCTGTTGCTTACCCAACCTATATTCGTAGCAATGACTTCATCACCATATAAAAGCTCATTGTGGAATCCTTGATCAACATATAAAATATTTTCTTTCAAGTTTTTCCCAACAGCGAACCAAGGATCACCATTACCACCAATACCAAGACCATGACGTTGTCCAATTGTATAGTACATCAAACCGTCATGTTTCCCTTTCACTTCGCCAGATAATGTTTGCATTACACCTGGCTGAGCTGGTAAGTAGTTACTTAAGAAATCTTTAAAGTTACGCTCACCAATAAAGCAGATACCTGTGCTATCTTTTTTCGTCGCTGTTGCTAAACCAGCTTCTTTTGCCATTTCACGAATTTGCGGTTTCTTTAACTCACCAAGTGGGAACATCGTTTTTGATAATTGCTCTTGGCTTAATTGATTTAAGAAGTATGTTTGATCCTTATTATCATCAACGCCGCGTAGCATTTTATATTCGCCATCGATATAAGCAACACGTGCATAATGACCTGTCGCTACATAATCGGCACCAAGCGCAATCGCATGCTCTAAAAAGGCTTTAAATTTAATTTCTTTGTTACACATTACATCTGGGTTTGGCGTACGACCAGCTCGGTACTCATCTAAAAAGTACGTAAATACTTTATCCCAATATTGTTTTTCAAAGTTTACTGCATAATAGGGGATACCGATTTGATTGCACACTTCGATTACATCATTGTAATCTTCCGTTGCTGTACAGACACCATTCTCGTCTGTATCATCCCAGTTTTTCATAAAAATCCCGATTACATCATAACCTTGCTCTTTTAATAAAAGAGCTGCTACAGATGAATCGACACCACCAGACATCCCAATGACAACGCGCGTTTCGTGAGGTAGTTTGTTCATCATGTCACCTCCCATGCTATTTTTGTGTTAACCGCTTCACGATTTTCACTGTTTCGTACGCTGCTTTTTCCACTTGTTCTTTCGTATTACCAAGACCAAAGCTAAAACGTACGGATGAACGTATTTGATCGGAATCTTTTCCAAACATCGCCACTAACACATGCGATGGATCAATAGAACCAGCTGTACATGCAGAACCACTTGATACTGCAATACCTGCTAAGTCTAAGTTTACAAGAAACGGCTCAATATCCATTCCTGTGAAACTTACATTAAACACATGTGGTAAGCGATATTCTAAGTTTCCGTTTACCTCGAAAGTAATGTCTTCTTTTTGAAAGACAGATACCATTATATCTTTAAATCCTTCATATTGGGCAATTTTTTGCTCACGCGTTGATTCTGCCAACTTAACAGCTTGCTCTAGCCCAACGATGCTAGGTACATTCTCAGTACCTGCACGACGTTTTCGCTCTTGCTCCCCGCCCGTTAATAACGGTTCAAACTTCACTTGCGCGCTAGCATATAAAAAACCTACACCTTTTGGACCATTAATTTTATGAGCTGAGATTGATAATAAATCAATGCCTAACTCTTTCACATCAATTGCTGTTAAACCGTAGGCTTGTACAGCATCCGTGTGAAAATARGCGTGATGTTCTTTTAACAGTTCTCCAATTTCTGCAATCGGTTGAACCGTTCCAACTTCATTATTTCCAAACATAACAGATACGAGAATCGTTTCATCTGTTAACGCCTCTTTTACATCAGAAACTTGAACACGACCTGTTTCATCAACCGGTAAATACGTCACCTCAAAGCCTTCTCGCTCTAACGCTTCACATGTATGCAAAATAGCGTGATGTTCAATCTGCGTCGTAATAATATGATTTCCTTTATTGCGGTTTGCACGTGCCACACCTAAAAGTGCTAAATTATCAGCCTCCGTACCACCGCCTGTAAAAATAATTTCATTTGGATTTGCATGAATGCTACGTGCACAAACGCGTCTTGCTTCATCTACCGCATGGCGCGTTTGGCGTCCATAGAAATGAATACTAGACGGATTACCAAATATTTCTGTCATATATGGAATCATCTTTTCGACTACTTCTGGGTGAGCCGGAGATGTCGCAGCATGATCTAAGTAAATGCGTTCCATCAGATCTCCTTCTTTCCAAATCGTTTCACAAGGAATTAAATGTAAAACATATAACCCCCATGATTCTCTTCCTCATAACGTACTAAATCTTCTAGAGTTGTACTATCTAATACTTCTTGTACTGCATCACGAACACRCATCCACAACTGGCGCTGCGCTGGTTCTTCCTCTTCTATCATTTCAACAACGCTAATTGGGCCTTCTAAAACACGAATTACATCGCCAGCCGTAATATTAGCTGGTTGGTCAGATAATACATAACCACCATATGCACCACGCGTACTTTTTACAAGACGAGCGTTACGAAGTGGAGAGATTAATTGTTCTAAGTAATGTTCAGATAGGTCATGCGCTTGCGCAATTGATTTTAAAGAAATTGGACCCTCACCAAACTTCTTCGCAAGATCAATCATAATTGTTAAGCCGTAACGGCCTTTCGTTGAAATTTTCATCTATTTCGCACCTCTTTTCAAAATTTCACTTCTATTAATTAAATCTTTATTCGTAAGAAGAACACAATTTTAAAATCAAAATCCTATGAAATTATAGCATAATATAGTATTATAAGAAATTTCAACTTATGTATCAAAATGATAACATAAAATCACATTGAAAAACTCGGCAATTATTACAACAAAGAGAAGAATGAAAAAATTAAGCAGAATTACTTATAAATACAGTAGCATATTTCAATTTTCCATAAAAAAGATGATACCATAGAATGAGATTACATATTAAGGGAGACGGTCATAATGAAACAACCACTCGCACACCGAATGCGTCCGACAAATATTAAAGAAATAATTGGTCAAGAGCATTTAGTTGGTGAAGGGAAAATTTTATGGCGAATGGTTCAGGCAAACCATTTCCAATCGATGATTTTATACGGGCCACCCGGAACTGGAAAAACATCGATTGCTAGTGCAATTGCCGGCAGTACAGGGACGCCCTTTCGCCTATTAAATGCTGTTACTCATAATAAAAAAGACATGGAAGTTGTCGTGCAAGAAGCAAAGATGCACCGCCACCTTGTTTTAATTTTAGATGAAGTTCACCGCTTAGATAAAGCAAAACAAGACTTCTTATTACCTCACTTAGAAAGCGGGCTTCTGACCTTAATTGGCGCAACAACAAGTAATCCATTCCATGCGATTAACTCTGCCATTCGTAGCCGATGTCAAATCTTTGAACTGCACGCACTAACAGAAAATGATATTTTAATCGGCTTAAAACGAGCGCTTGAAGATAAAGAAAAAGGTTTAGGTGAATATCATGTAACTGTTACAGATGAAGCAATGCGTCACTTTGCAAATGCCTCTGGCGGAGATATGCGCTCGGCTTATAACGCACTTGAACTTGCTGTTTTATCTAGCTTTACAACAGACGATCAATCAACCGAAATCACATTAGAAATTGCTGAAGAATGTTTGCAGAAAAAGAGTTTTGTTCACGACAAAGGCGGAGATGCTCATTATGATGTCCTATCTGCCTTTCAAAAATCAGTTCGCGGAAGCGATGTGAATGCTGCACTTCATTATTTAGCGCGCCTTATTGAAGCTGGTGACTTACAAAGTATCGGGAGACGTCTTCTTATTATGGCATATGAAGACATTGGACTGGCTAGCCCGCAAGCAGGTCCCCGTACACTTGCTGCGATTGAGTCGGCAGAACGTGTTGGTTTTCCAGAAGCTCGCATTCCGCTTGCCAATGCAGTTATCGAACTTTGTCTTTCTCCAAAATCAAATTCAGCATACAAGGCACTTGATGCAGCACTTCACGACTTGCGAAACGGACAAACTGGCGATATCCCAAGTCATTTAAAAGATAGTCACTATAAAGGTGCTGAATCATTAGGTAGAGGTATTGGATACTTATATCCACATGATTATCCAAATGGATGGGTACAGCAGCAATACTTACCAGATAAAATAAAAAACAAGCAATATTATAAGCCGAAAACAACGGGAAAATTCGAACAAGCACTTTCAGGCGTATATGAAAGATTGCAAAATCCGCATAAAAGCAAACCAAAAGGGTAATCTAAGCGAAAACGACATGATAATGGAGGTTTCGCTTATGAAAACGCGCCAAGATGCATGGACAAGAGAAGACGATCTCCTTTTAGCAGAAACCGTTTTACGACATATTCGCAGTGGAAGTACTCAGCTGAAAGCGTTCGATGAAGTTGGAGACAAATTAAACCGTACTTCAGCTGCTTGTGGTTTTCGCTGGAATGCTGAAGTCAGACAAAATTATGAGGATGCTGTACAGCTCGCTAAGAAGCAAAGAAAAGAGTTAAAGCGTTCGGAAGCAAATGTAGAAAAAGAGCAACTATTAAAGCTAAAACCAAAACAAAAAGTCGTAATTGATGCTGAATTTCCCGAAGCAATCGTTTCTAATAAACATTCTCTTACAATGCAAGATGTAATCTCATTCTTGCAAAACCTAGGGCATAATAATCTTCACTTAGAAAAGATACAAATTGAAAATGAAGACTTGCATACAAAGCTTGCCTCCTTACAAAAAACAAACGATGAACTAGAAGTCAAACTAGCATCTTTAACGAAAAAACAACAAGCAATCGAAGAAGATTATGCGATGCTTGTTAGAATTATGGACCGTGCCCGGAAGCTTGTGTTAGTAGATGAACAGCAAGATCAAATTGCACCTATTTTTAAAACGGATCAAAACGGGAATTTAGATATTATTTATACGGCTGAGAATTGAAATAGAGACGAGAGTAAAAACCTGCTCTCGTCTCCATTTTTATTTTTTGACTACTTAGACAAGCCTAGTAGATATTGATACTGCCAAGTTCTTTCATCCTCATAGCCATCCTTTTCTATAATTCTACCAAAACATGCCGCTTTTGCACTTTAAAAAACGAATGATGCTAGCTCAAATAAAAATAAATTTAATTTTTTACAAAAAAAATTGTACATTTCAATATATCACCTTTTGTTCTTCATAGCGGCGACTTATGTTAGAAAATCAAAATGGATATATACAATCAATATGATAGTTATTTTATGATATTTAGTTGCACTTGAGTTAATTGTATTACCTATTGAGAGATTTTACTAAAAAAGTGTATACCTCATTAGAGGTATACACTTTTTCTATCCCTTATTCTTGTCCTACACGCTTTACTTCTACATTCTTTATACGTTCACGCACCACATGACTCGCCATAATTAAACCGGCAACAGATGGTACGAATGCGTTTGAGGAAGGTGGTAATTTCGCTTTACGAATTTTTGCGTTTTCGTCTGGAACGATTTCTTTACGAACCTCTTCACGAATCACGATTGGGTTTTCATCAGAGAATACAACTTTTACACCTTTTTTAATCCCTTCTTTACGAAGCTTCGTACGAATTACTTTCGCAATTGGATCTGTATGTGTTTTTGAAATATCCGCAATACGGAAACGAGTTGGGTCCATTTTATTTGCTGCACCCATACTTGAGATGATTTTAATTTTGCGTCGCAAGCATTGTTTAATTAAATGAATTTTGAACGTAATYGTATCAGATGCATCYACTACGAAATCTAAACCRTGTTTAAAGAACTCTTCGTATGTTTCATCTGTATAGAACATTTCTAATCCAATTACTTCACAGTCTGGATTAATATCAGCAATACGCTCTTTCATTAATTCTACTTTTGAACGACCTACAGTAGAAAGTAATGCATGGATTTGGCGGTTAACGTTTGTAATATCAACAACGTCTTTATCAACTAATACAAGACGTCCTACACCAGAACGTGCTAACGCTTCTGCTGCAAAGGAACCTACGCCGCCAATTCCTAAAATTCCAACTGTACTATTTTTTAATATTTCAAGACCTTCTTTTCCGAAGGCTAATTCATTACGCGAAAATTGATGTAACATTCAGCTCTACACTCCTATTACAAAAATGGTCTACCATGATGTATTCTAGCGTTTTTCCGACTATTTGTATAGAAAAAGTTATAGAATTCCTAAAAATACATATTCAAAAAAAATTACAGGAAATTGAATTGTTCCAGCCCTAAACAAATCTAGGGAATATAAAAAATGTGCCAGCTATCTGAACCGGACTTTTTTAACTTCCTCTTCCCATCCACGTTTTAAAAAGGAGGATCCAGAGAGCCGAGCAATTCGAGGCGCTGACGCCAGGAGGAGCGGAGTGTAGGATTACTTACACGAGCACCGGACTGGCGACGCAACGAAGAAATGCGACCGCTATCTGAACCGGAATTTTTTAACTTCCTGTCTAAAAAAAGCCTAGATAGGTTTAGTATAACCATCTAGGCTCCGCTCTTACTTCTCTTCTTTTACGTTTAATTGTAAGTATAGCTCTTCAAGCTGCGCTTCTGCAACTGGGCTTGGCGCATCCGTTAATAAGCAGCTTGCACTTGCTGTTTTCGGGAATGCGATTGTATCGCGAAGGTTTGTACGACCTGCAAGTAACATAACAAGACGGTCTAAACCTAATGCGATTCCGCCATGTGGTGGTGTACCATATTCGAACGCTTCTAATAAGAATCCGAATTGTTCTTGCGCTTCTTCTTGAGAGAATCCAAGAGCTTTGAACATTTTTTCTTGTACATCACGCTCATAAATACGAAGTGACCCACCACCAAGCTCATAACCGTTTAATACAAGGTCATATGCTTGTGCACGCGCTTTTTCTGGTGCTGTTTCTAATAACTCAACATCTTCACGGAATGGCATTGTGAATGGATGATGCGCTGCGAAGTAGCGATCAGCATCTTCATCATACTCAAGAAGCGGCCAATCTGTTACCCATAGGAAGTTAAATTTGCTTTCGTCAATTAACTCAAGTTCTTTACCTAAGCGTAAACGAAGTGCACCTAAGCTATCTGCAACAACGCTCTTCTTATCAGCAACGAATAATAATAAGTCACCAGCAGCCCCATCTAATGTGCTCATTAGTACGTTCGCATCTTCTTCACCGAAGAATTTCGCAATTGGTCCTTTTAAGCCATCCTCTTCAACTTTTAACCAAGCTAAACCTTTTGCTCCATATACTTTTACGAATTCAGTTAATGCATCAATGTCTTTACGAGAATATTTACCTGCTGCACCTTTTGCATTAATTGCTTTTACTTGCCCGCCGCTTTCTACAGCACTTGTGAACACTTTGAAGCCGCAATCTGCTGCAAACTCAGATAAATCAGTAAGTTCCATTGCAAAGCGTGTATCTGGTTTATCAGAACCGTAGCGAGCCATTGCATCAGCGTATGTCATACGAGGGAATGGTGTGTTAATTTCTACACCTTTCGCATCTTTCATAACTTTCGTCATCATGCGTTCCATCATTTCTAGAATTTCATCTTGTGTTAAGAATGATGCCTCGATGTCAATTTGTGTGAATTCTGGTTGACGATCCGCACGTAAATCTTCATCACGGAAACAACGTGCTACTTGGTAATAACGTTCAAATCCGCCGACCATAAGAAGCTGTTTAAATAGCTGCGGAGATTGAGGTAATGCATAAAATTCACCTTCATGCACACGGCTTGGTACTAAATAGTCACGCGCTCCTTCTGGCGTACTCTTTGTTAAGATTGGTGTTTCAACTTCTAAAAACTCTTCTGAATCTAAGAAGTTACGAATTGTTTTTGTCACGTCGTGACGCATTTTGAATGTGTTGTACATAACAGGGCGACGTAAATCTAAATAACGATATTTTAAACGAACATCTTCTGATGCATCTGTATCATCTGCGATAATAATTGGCGTCGTTTTCGCTGCATTTAATACATTTACTTTCGTTGCTTGTACTTCAATGCGTCCAGTTGCCATATTTTCATTAATCGCACCTTGACCACGTTCAACAACTGTTCCTTCTACGTGTAATACGTATTCGCTACGAATTGTTTCTGCTACTTCTAGTGCTTCTTTTGACGTTTCTGGATTAAATACAACTTGTACGATACCTGTACGGTCACGTAAGTCGATGAAAATGAGTCCGCCTAAGTCACGGCGTTTTTGTACCCAACCTTTTAATTGAACGGTTTGTCCAACTGCTTCTACTGTTACTTTTCCACATGCATGTGTTCTTTCAGCCATTGTTCGTTCCCCCTATATTAATTTTTCTGCTACATATGAAGCAAATACATCTAAAGCTACTTCTTCTTGTCCACCTGTTGCCATATCTTTTAAGTTGATGATGCCTTTATCTAGCTCATCTTCTCCTAATACAGCTACATATTTCGCATTTAGACGATCTGCTGATTTAAATTGCGCTTTCATTTTACGATCTAAATAATCTTTTTCAACTGATAATCCAGCTTTACGAAGATCAAATGCAATTTTTGCAGCATGATCTTTCGCTTTATCTCCAAGTGCTACAACGTAGCAATCAATGTTATGTTCAATTGGTAATTCAATATTTTCAGCTTTCAGTGCCATAATTAAACGCTCGATACTCATCGCAAAACCGATACCAGGCATTTCTGGGCCACCAATTTCTTGTACAAGCCCGTTATAGCGACCACCGCCACTTAATGTTGTAATCGCACCGAAACCTTCTGCTTCACTCATAATTTCGAAGACAGTGTGCTGATAGTAATCTAAACCGCGCACTAGGTTTGGATCTTTTTCAAATGGAACACCCATCATTGTTAATAACTCTTGTACTTTTTCATAGTACGTTGTTGATTCTTCGTTTAAGTATTCTGTAATAGACGGTGCTGTGCTCATTAATTCATGATCACGGTCCTTTTTACAGTCTAAAATACGAAGTGGATTTTTCTCTAAACGAGATTGGCAATCTGAACAGAATTCGCCGATGCGAGGCTCAAAGTGAGCGATTAACGCCTCACGGTGCGCTTGACGGCTCGCTGCATCACCTAAGCTATTTAGGACAACTTTAATGTTTTTTAATCCCATGCCGCGATAGAATTCTACAGCAAGTGCAATCACTTCCGCATCAATTGCTGGATCATTACTACCGATTGCCTCGATACCAAATTGTACGAATTGACGATAGCGACCCGCTTGTGGTCTTTCATAACGGAACATTTGACCGATGTAATATAATTTCGTTGGCTGTGTTGCATCACCATACATTTTATTTTCAACATAAGAACGTACAACAGGTGCAGTTCCTTCTGGACGTAATGTTAAGCTACGTTCGCCACGATCTTGGAATGAGTACATTTCTTTTTGTACGATATCTGTTGTATCACCAACACCGCGTAAAAATAATTCTGTATGCTCGAAAATTGGTGTACGAATCTCTTTATAGTTGTAACGACGGCAAATTTCGCGTGCTTGCCCTTCGATATACTGCCATAACTCAACTGTTCCTGGAAGAATATCTTGCGTTCCGCGTGGGATTTGAATAGACATATTCAGTTCCTCCTCAAATTGTTTTAATCTTATTAAAAATAAAAAAACTCCCGCCTCTACTGATTATCCAGTAGGGACGAGAGTATTATACCCGTGGTGCCACCCTAATTGAAGCACGTATGCTTCCACTTTTTTAATAACGCTTAAACTTGCGTTCAACCCCTACTAAGCATTTGTGCCGTTCAAGTTGAAACCTACAGAGTGTCATTCGATTAGTCATCATGTAGAAATGTTTTCAGCCTAAGACATTTCCTCTCTTTTCATGTGTATCTCATCTACTCTTCTCTATCATTGGTTCTCTTCATATGTAAATATAAAATTACTATACGTTTGTTCAGGGCGATTGTCAAGTGCACTAGGAGCGTTCAATCTGCTTCTTTAACCGTTTTACATCTTGCAATGAAATACCAAATTCAGATGCAAGCTCCATAGAGGTATTATTTTGTTCTCTTGCAATAAACTCATGAAAATTCACGTTAAATAATTGGTTTGCACCGTTTGTAACAGAGTGCCCTTTTTCGTTCATACGCATACATGTATCCCTCACAATCAATATGGATGTTTTTACTTCTATTGTTCCATATTGATTGTCCGGTTATACTCATAAATGACTAACGCTTATTTCATCAACAGGCTTTTATTATAAATTAGAAAAACATAACACGAACTATAAAGCTTATACATAAAAAAGAGAGGATTACAAAACCCTCTCTTCCACCACCATTATTTACTTTCTAAAATTAAGGTCACCGGACCATCATTAATTAAAGAAACATCCATCATTGCTCCGAACCTGCCCGTTTCCACGCGCAGTCCTCGTTTGCGCAGTTCTTCATTGAAGAAATCATACAAGTTCTCTGCGTAGTCTGGTTTCGCAGCATCCATAAAATTTGGGCGTCTTCCTTTACGGCAATCTCCGTACAATGTAAATTGTGAAATGGATAGAACTTGTCCCTCCATATCAAGGACAGAATGGTTCATCTTCCCATTCTCATCCTCAAAAATACGTAAATTCGCAACCTTCTCGGCAATATATGTTGCATCTTTTTCTGTATCTTCATGTGTAATGCCAACTAGCAATGTTAAACCGAACGGAATTTGCCCTACAATCTCACCATCTACTGTAACAGACGCTTCTTTTGATCGTTGCAAGACAACTCTCATATTTTATACACTCCCTATTAATGCATCATGCGGCGTACTGCATAAATTTCTGGAACTCTTTTAATACGCTCTACTACCTTTTTCAAATGATGTAAATTACGAATAGAAATGGACATATTGATCGTTGCCATTTTATTGCGGTCGCTTCTACCTGAAACAGCTGAAATATATGTTTTCGTCTCTGTTACAGCTTGCAGAACTTCATTTAGTAAGCCGCGGCGATCATAACCAGAAATTTCAATATCAACGTTATACTCAATCTCTTTTTCTGGACTACCTTCCCACTCTACTTCTAGTAAACGCTCCTTAGCTTCTTCTGTATGCACATTGACGCAATCACGACGGTGAATAGAGACACCTCGTCCTTTCGTAATGTATCCGACAATATCGTCACCTGGAACTGGGTTACAGCATTTCGATAAGCGAATTAATAAATTGTCAGCTCCACTTACTTTTACACCTGAATCCCATTTTCTGATTTTCATCGGTTTACGAACTTCTTTTACTTCCACAATATCTTGTTCTTCGTCACGCTGTTTGCGGAACTTGTCCGTTAGACGCGTTGCAATTTGTGCAGCCGTAATGCCGTTATACCCAACTGCCGCAAACATATCTTCTTCATTTGCAAAGTTGTATTTCTCAGCCACTCGCTTTAAATTGTCAGGTGCTAATATTTCTTTCATTTCATACTCTAAGCTACGCACTTCTTTTTCAACAAGCTCGCGACCTTTTTCGATGTTCTCATCTCGGCGCTGCTTTTTGAAGAATTGGCGGATTTTATTTTTCGCATGAGATGTTTGCGCAAGTTTTACCCAGTCCTGACTTGGTCCATATGAATGTTTAGATGTTAAAATTTCAATGATATCACCTGTTTTTAATTTATAATCAAGTGTTACCATTTTTCCGTTTACTTTTGCACCAATTGTTTTATTCCCTATTTCTGAATGGACACGGTAAGCAAAATCAATTGGAACAGAACCTAGTGGTAATTCCATGACGTCTCCTTTTGGTGTAAAGACGAATACCATATCAGAAAATAAATCAATTTTTAATGACTCCATAAACTCTTCTGCATTAGAAGCTTCATTTTGCCATTCTAATATTTGACGGAACCACGTTAATTTCTTCTCTAATGTGCCTGTTGTTTCTGCTGCTTTTCCTTCTTTATAAGCCCAGTGCGCTGCAATCCCGAATTCTGCGATTTCGTGCATTTCTTTCGTACGAATCTGCACTTCAAGTGGGTCACCTTTTGGTCCGATTACAGTCGTATGCAGCGATTGATATAGATTTGCTTTTGGCATTGCAATATAATCTTTAAAACGACCTGGCATCGGTTTCCAGCACGTATGAATAATCCCTAACACTGCATAGCAATCTTTAATACTATTTACAACAACGCGCACAGCTAGCAAATCATAAATTTCATTAAATTGTTTATTTTGAAGTGCCATTTTACGATAAATACTATAAATATGCTTTGGACGACCTGAAATATCAGGTTGAATCGCTACTTCTTTCAGTTTGTCACGAATACCCGTCATGACTTCATCTAAATATTCTTCACGCTCTGCACGTTTCCGCTTCATTAAGTTAACAATGCGATAGTATTGCTGCGGATTCAAATAGCGAAGCGATGTATCCTCTAGCTCCCATTTAATTGTATTAATTCCGAGTCTATGGGCTAAAGGTGCAAAAATTTCTAACGTTTCATTTGCGATGCGACGCTGCTTTTCTTGAGGCAAATGCTTAAGCGTACGCATGTTATGAAGACGGTCAGCTAATTTGATTAAAATAACACGAATATCTTGGGCCATCGCAATAAACATTTTGCGATGGTTCTCTGCTTGCTGTTGTTCATGAGATTTGTATTTAATTTTCCCAAGCTTTGTAACACCATCAACAAGCATGGCAATTTCTTTRTTAAATTCCCGTTCAATATCTTCTAGTGTAACCTCGGTATCTTCTACTACATCATGTAAAAAACCTGCCGACACTGTAGATGGATCCATGTGTAAATCGACTAAAATACCTGCAACTTGAATCGGGTGAATAATATATGGTTCGCCCGACTTTCTATACTGTTCGCTATGTGCATTACGTGCATATTCATAGGCACGTGCCACCAGCTCAATATCATCGTCCGCTAAATATTGACTTGCCTTCTCGAGTACCTGTTCAGCTGTTAGTACTTGCTCATTTGCCATCGAATCACCTTTTATTGAAAATTGACTTTTCACTTACTCATTAGAATAAATTTTATTCTATCATTATAACCTAATGATTGTGAATTGTGAAAAGGAAAAGATTTTACTGATATTTCACCATACTTTTTTGTACAATTATACAAAAGTACCCGCTCCTCTCCAAGAGATTCACGGGTACTTTTTTCTATCGCCGTAGTTTTATCTATATAATAATTAGTATTTTTCTAACACTAATACATCATAACCGTCTAACATTTTACGGCCATCTAAGTAAGTAAGTTCTACTAAGAATGCAATCCCTGCTACAATTCCGCCAAGCTCTTCAACTAGCTTAATTGTCGCTTCGATTGTTCCACCTGTAGCTAATAGGTCATCTGTAATTAATACGCGTTGACCTGGTTTAATTGCATCTTTATGGATTGTTAAAACATCTTTTCCATACTCTTTACCGTAGTCAACTGTAATTACTTCACGAGGTAATTTCCCTAATTTACGAACTGGTGCAAACCCTACTTCTAGCGCGTAAGAAACTGGGCAACCGATAATAAAGCCACGTGCTTCTGGCCCTACTACAAGGTCGATGTCTCTTTTTTCCGCATAAGCAACGATTTCATCTGTTGCTGCTTTGTATGCTTTCCCATCGTTCATTAAAGGTGTGATGTCTTTAAATACGATTCCTTCTTTTGGATAATCCGGTACAATTGCGATATGTTGCTTGAAATCCATATTTCTGAATCCTCCTCAGATATAAAAGGTCTGTAAATACAAGGCCTTTACCCTAACTGTTCTACTTCTTTATGATTACGAATCGCTTCAAACCATGTATATAGTTGTTGATATGTGCTATAAACCAACTCTTTTTCTAATTGAAGGTGGTTCATTTTCTCACGATATGTGTTCGATTCAATTAAATCACGCTTTTTCATTTCTTCTGCCATAAAAATGACACCGTCTTTTATTGTAACAAATTCTAACTCAAAAAACACCTGTGTCATGAAATTTACTGTGTCTTTTGACCAACCTTTATGACGACATAGTTGTTCCCCATATTGTCTTAAAGAAAATGGCGCTTTTTGATGTAAAAAAGAATAGTACCATTTAAAGTGCTCCCTTGTTGGAACTGTACTAAATAAATGATTATTCTCCTGATAAAACAGCGTATAAATTCGCGCTGGGAAGCCTGCCTTAAATAAACCACGCAATTCATCTGTTGACTTTGGTAAATCTAGCAAAACAATATAACGACTATCTAGCTCAGTCACTTCTGAAGCATGCATAAGTTGTTCTTTATATTCTTCTAAAGAAAATTTATTTAATACCTCTTCAGAAAAATACACCATTGTTATTTTTTCTCGCGAAAGTTCCGCTAAATTCGATTCCACATTACGCATGCTACGCCAATCAAATAATTGCCACGCATCTACCGCAATATCTTGAATCATAAGTTGTGGTTTTTTGAAATTATTCCATTCATTAATAGATGCCTCACCAACGACAGAAACGTGAGCAACTGGAGAAATTTCTTTCGCATAAGCTCCAAAACCAAATCCAATCGTGTCTAACGTCGCCTGTCCCCCGCGAAGTGCCATTTTCAAATGAGAACCATCAGATCCAATCGCACGAATACTTTCTAACTCCGCATCTCTAATTGCAATACGCGGCTTCGGATTTCCAACACCAAACGGTGCTAGCTTTTGCATTTCTTCAATTGCCGAAAGCGTCACATCCTCCACTTTGCAAATCGCATCAACTGTTGTAATCGGAGTAAAATCTTCAGACGTTAAAATCGCATCTGCTTGTTCATTTAAGCGGCGGCGCAGTTCATCCACATCATTCATATGAAGCGTCATTCCCGCTGCCATTGGATGGCCACCAAAGTGAGGTAACAATTCCCTACAATCTGATAAGTTTGCAAATAAATCAAATCCTGCAATACTACGAGCAGACCCTTTCGCTGTTTGCTTTTCAGGATCAATACATAACACGATTGTCGGACGATAAAAGCGTTCTACTAATTTAGAAGCAACAATCCCTATTACTCCTGGATTCCATCCTTCTTTCGCGAGCACTAACACTTTATTGTCCTCTGGCGGATAATTGTTTTCTACCTCTGCAATCGCCTCTTCTGTAATTTGCTTTACAATATCTTTTCGAAGCTTGTTCAGTTCATCAATTTCTTCAGCAAGCTCTTTCGCTTCTTCTGGATGTTCTGATAAAAGGAGGTGAACTGCCGGAGCCGCATCTTCTAAACGACCAATTGCATTAATACGCGGTGCAATTGAGAAACCAATGCTCTCTTCCGTAATCTCACTTTGTGAAACATTTGCTACTTTAAATAATGCTTTTAAACCAATATTTTTTGTCATTCGCATTTGTTTCAATCCACGCTGCACAAGCAATCTATTTTCACCATGAAGTGATACTAAATCGGCTACCGTACCAATCACTGCAATTTCTAATAAATGCTCCGGTACACGCCCAAGTAGTGCATGCGCTACTTTAAACGCAACACCAACGCCCGCTAAATAATGAAACGGGTACACACCACCCTTTAGCTTCGGATGAATAATCGCAAGTGCTTCTGGCAGTTCTGGCGGCGGCTCATGATGATCTGTAATAATAAGATCTATACCAAGCTCTTTTGCGATCTTAGCCTCATGGACTGCTGCGATACCTGTATCAACAGTAATGATAAGAGAAAATCCCGCACGGTGTGCCCAGCGAAATGCCTCTTCATTCGGTCCATACCCTTCAGTAAATCGGTTTGGAATATAGAACTCAACATCCGCACCTAGTTCTTGAAGAGCAAGGAACAACACAGTCGTACTACTTACACCATCTGCATCATAATCGCCAAATATTAAAATCTGCTCTCCATTTTGAATAGCTTTCCCTACACGTTCTACTGTACGATCCATTCCTTCAAGTAAAAATGGATCGTGAAACTCTTGCTGTCCTGTATTTAAAAAATCCATAATCTTATCTTCTGTATCTAAACCTCTACTGAGGAATAACGAAGTAACAAGCGGTGATAATTGCAATTTACTTGCTAATTCATTCACCAGCTCCTCATTAAATGACTTTTCTTTCCAACGCGTCTTCGGTTGTAACACGAAATCACCCCTTAACCTGTCCATTATACAAGACAGATTAAGGGGTGACAATATAATACAAGCTCTATTAGCTACGATTGAATATCTCCATAAACAGATAAATATTTACTTGTTTCGTATCAATCAAGAGAATACGGATTAATATGCACAAAAACATTTTGTACATTATCTTGTTTCATCAATACCTCTTTTACATGTTTCCCGATGCGATGCCCCTCTTCCACTGTGATATAGGGATCTACAGACACTTTAATATCAACAATGACATAATGACCGTGCTCTCTTGCATACAGAGAACCAATTTTTTTCACACCTTCCACTTGAAGGACTGCTTCTCTGAGTGGAATAACATCTTCTTCGTGAAGAACATGATCAAGTGTTGTATGGATTGCCTCTCCGCCAATACTCCACGCCATCTTCACAACAAGAAGAGAGACAAATAATCCTGCAACAGGATCAGCATATACAAGCCAATCTAAACCTATTTTATTCCCAATGATAGCTGCACAAATCCCGATTAAAGCTGCAATTGAGGAAAACACATCCGAACGGTGCTCATATGCATTTGCAATAATTGCATCACTGTTAACTCGTTTCCCTAATCGATACTTATACTGAAACATTCCTTCTTTCACCACGATAGAAAGGATAACCGCAAAAATTGTAATTCCCTTTGGTGGTTCCAGTTCCTGCGAGAAAGCCTTTACAGAAGAGATAGCAATCTCAATCCCTACAATAAATAATAAAACCGCAACAATAATAGCTGAAATCGATTCCGCTTTTCCATGACCGTAAGGATGATCTTCATCAGGTGGTTGCTTTGCCGCACGTAAACCGAAAAATACAGCCAGCGAGCCAACTACATCAGACGCTGAATGAACTCTTCATCAGGTGGTTGCTTTGCCGCACGTAAACCGAAAAATACAGCCAGCGAGCCAACTACATCAGACGCTGAATGAAC
>NZ_JBFTMC010000039.1:0-32261 GCF_056396765.1 Bacillus sp. 05T22 | reverse complement strand
ATATATGATTAAAGACTATTTTCTTCTTCTATTCCAAACTATACAAAAAAACACTCACGAGCTATCAAAGGTGTTACTTCGCCTGTTCAATCTCCTACAGCAAAACGGGCGGAAATCTCATCGATATAAGAAAAAAACGGTCTTTGATATATTAGGTGTCGTTTACAATTGTACCATGTCTGATAATCAAGCCGCTTAATTCAAAAAATGAAACCCGTTAGGGTTTATTTCGTATGCAAATCTTTCAATCACCTACACTTGCCCTTTAGAAAAAAGAAACAATCCCGCCTAAAATTGACTTTGCATAATCTTAGCTTGATAGCGATGGGATGCTGCCACACATCCATCAACTTAAGAAATTGGTAGTTCCCCAAAACGAAGAAAATGAGTTGAATTCCCATAAATAACTGTAAAATAATAAAATTTTCGTTTTGGGGACACTTCAAAATATTAGCTTGATGGGCATGGGGTATCGCCAGCATTTCGGAAAAAAACTACGCTAAGAGCATGCAAGATTTTATACAGTTTTTCGGCCAATCCAATAACAAACGGGAACCCTGAAACCCACGCCAGAATAGGAATGTATAGAAAAATGAATAGAGTCATAGAAAAAGAAAAAGGCGGATTCCTTGTGAGAGTAGGAATCCACCTTTATCCTTGCTACCGATAATGCGGGGTTATGTTAACCTCACATGTATAGGATATACATAAATACATTTTGTCGAAATTATTAAAAAGGGGAATTTTTCTATTTGAAGAACTAATAATTGTTTACCAATATGTATTAGAAATCTCAATCTAAACTAAAGGAGAACAAAATGGGACAAAACAATAAAGGCTTTTCTGAAACAGGGTTGCGCAAAATGCGCAATGTACTGGCGCAGCATATCGATTCTGGAAAGATTCCTGGGCTCGTCGCCTTAGTCAGCCGAAACGGCGAGACGCACGTCGAAGCGCTTGGAACAATGAGGCATGATGGTGGCGCACCAATGCGTCGGGACACGATCTTTCGATTGGCGTCCACTAGCAAGCCGATCGCAGTTTCACCGGTAATGGTTCTGCTCGACGATTGCAAACTGCATTTGGACGACCCAGTAGACAAATGGCTGCCCGAACTCGCCGACCGGCAGGTGTTGAAACGGCCCGATGGTCCGCTGGAAGAGACCGTCCCAGCACGGCGTCCTATCACTGTACGAGACCTGTTGACCTCCACATTCGGGCTCGGAGTGGATCTCACGTTGATGGGTTCTCCGATCATGAACACGTTCTTCGAGAGTGGGATATTCGACACGCCAGGGCAGGATATGCCCGATCCAGATGAGTTTATGTGTCGCCTAGGTGCACTTCCGCTAAGCTACCAGCCCGGAGAGCGGTGGCAGTATCATATCAGTATTGAAGTGCTTGGCGTGCTTGTTGCCAGGGTCACGGGTCAGACATTCGAGTCGTTCCTGCGCGAACGCATCTTTGATCCACTGGGAATGAAGGACACTGGCTTCTACGTGCCTGAGCGTAAGATTGACCGGCTTCCACCTGCCTTCAACCCCGATCCGCAGACAGGTGAGTTCATCGTGTGGGATGAGGGTGCAGGCGGACGTTACAGCAAACCTCCAGCATTCCAAGCAGGCGGTGGTGGGCTGCTCGCAACCGTCGACGATTATCACGCGTATTTGCAGATGCTGTTGAACAAAGGGATGCACGGAACCAAACGGATCCTGTCCCGACCTGCGGTCCAGCTGATGACCACCAACCGTCTTACTCCTGAACAACAAGTATACCGAGACGATTTGGCCAAAAACAACGTCCATTTGTCGTTTGGCCAAGGGATACAAGGCGGCTGGGGCTTTGGGATGGCGGTGCGCACCTATCTTGGAGACTACGCGTCTATCGGTCAGTTCGGCTGGGATGGCGGAACCGGCACTGCAGCTTACGCTGATCCAGACAAACAGTTTACTGGAATCCTGTTCACCCAGGTTGGGATGTCCACTCCGGACTCATCGCATCTTATCCAAGACTTCTGGACCACGGTCTACCAAGCAATCGAAGACTGAAACCGAACTTAGGTATTGTTTAAAGGAAAACGCCAAGACGGATGCATAATCATAGGCTTGGCGTATATTTTTTAATGTTATATTATAATATTATTATTTGAATATATATCCATATATTTTGAGGATGATGCCCTCAACTATCCGAGAAAAACTGCTTTTATTAATAGATATTAGGGGTCCTGCCACACATCCATCAAGTTAAGGTTATGTATAATTTTCATCAAAAACAGCCACCCTTTCATGGAGTATCCATGAAAGGGTGGCTGTTTTTATGTCTTCAATGAGTCTTACAAAAGAATTACAATTATTAGATCAGGAATTAAAGAATACATTTTCACTTTCATTTTTAGAATCACTCGCGCGTGAAACAGGGATGATTCAACGTGCAAGAAAATGTAAAGCGCAAGATATCGTTTCTTTATGTGTCTTCCTAAGTAAAACAGTTGGAACAGAATCTTTAGCTAGTCTATGTGCCAAATTGAATGAAACAACCAGTGTCTCCCTATCTTCTGAAGGGTTGAATCAACGTTTCAATCCTCATACTGTTCAATTTTTCAAACAAATTTTTTCTAAATTGTTTCATCAAAATATTTGTCCTACTCCATCCTTTGGAGGGGATTTCAAACGAATTCAAATTCTAGATTCTACCATGTTTCAACTTCCTAATCACTATTCAGGGGTATACAAGGGATTTTGGGGTGGTGGATCAGAAGCTGGAGTCAAAATCCAACTAGAGTATGATTTATTATCTGGAAACTTTCTTCAAATGGATGTGAATCCCGCGGTTAGTAATGATAACGTGTATGGACAAACCCGAACAGATACATTAGAGCCAGGTGATTTATGTATTAGAGACTTAGGATATTTTTATATCGATGATTTTAAGAAAATGGAGGAAAAGAGAGCTTCATATATTTCACGTATCCGTTGGAATACGCAAATATATAGAAAACAAGAAGACGCATGGGAACTGATTGATGTAGAAACCATCTCAAAACAATTAAAAGAAGGAGAATATATCGAGTTCTCTCGAGTATATATCGGATTTCATCAAAAACAAGCAACTCGTTTGATCGTCTATAAATTAACAGAACCTGAACATACAAAACGATTAGAACGGCATAAAAAAGATAAACGACGAATGCCTAAATACGCGAGTGGTATCAACTTATTTATTACAAATATAAGTGAAACTGAAATGAAGTCCCATAAAATTTATCAGCTCTATTCTCTTCGTTGGCAAGTTGAAATTTTGTTTAAAACATGGAAATCTATTTTTCATATTCATGCGGTAAAAAAGATAAAACTTGAACGCTTCCAGTGCCATTTGTATGGACAATTGATTGCGCTATGTCTGATCGCAGGTATAACTTATAAAATGAGGAGACTCATCTGGGAGAGAAAACAGAAAGAAATCAGTGAATATAAGGCAACGTATATGGTATATATTTATTTTTCAAGTATACGCGATGTGCTGTTCACATCCTGTCGAGACATGATTCCCATTCTTGTCAGATTGTTCGAAGACCTATCAAAAAATGGTAGGAAAGCACATCGGTATACCAAATATTCACCATTTGATATTCTTGGCATCACTCAAGAATATCAAAATTCACTTCAACACACCGCTTAAAAAATAAAATATGTTGAAGTCTTATTTGAGTATGTCCAAATATAAAAACTTGTATTCTATATCTAACAAAAATAAACCGGATGCTTTTTAGCATCCGATTTATTTTTGTTAACTTGATGGCTATGCCCTCACAGGTGCCTTTTTTCATTATAAAAATATCTTAAAATAAATATCTGGTGTCATATATTCAGTTTAAAAGACCTTTTGTTACATCATAACGCCATTATCGGCAAATTGATACCATTTTCCATTGATATTCTGCCATCCAGTAGCCATATATCCGTAGTTATCAAAGTAATACCAGTTACCTTCAATTTTTCTCCAATCCGTAGCCATAGAACCATCTTCTATGAAATAACGCCATACTGCATCGGTATCGGATCTACCAAAACTTATCCACCCTGTAGACATAACCCCTTCATAACCAAAGTAATATGTCTTTTCATTAATAGTTTTTAACTTTAAAGTCATACGTCCGTCTTCATCCAAGTAATACCAATTCCCTTTATCTTGTATCCAGCCAGTTTTCATCGTACCATCTGCATTTAGATAATACCAATTCCCTTTATCTTGTACCCAACCTGTTTGCATTGTGCCATCTGCATTCATATAGTACCAATTATCCTTATCTTGTACCCAACCTGTTTGCATCTTACCACTAACAAAGTAATACCAGCTTCCTTTATAGTTCAACCAACCATTATAGCTAATGCCCTTGTCATTAAAGTAGTACCACTCATTCTTGATTAAATTCCACCCTGTTACCATGGATCCATCTTCAAGAAAATAGCTAAAAGTACGGTATTCTCCTACCCAACCTGTTCGCATTCTCCCTTTACTAAATCCATCTAAATAATATGTCTTACCATTATATTCAAGATGGCCCATGTGTAGATTTCCGCCTTGGAGAACGTAATACCAATCTCCCTCATATTGAACCCATCCTTCATTAGTATACAGTGCACCGTCTGCTCCTAATAAGTAAGCTCCATTTTCTTCTTCAATATGACCCGTTTTCATTTTTCCGCTTGCATCAAAATAGTACCACTTTCCTCCATCTTGTAACCAACCAGTTTTCTTCATACCATTTTGATCATAGAAATACCATGTACCTCCGTCTTTTACCCAACCTGTTTGCTGCATTGTCTGTTCTGTTTTTGGAGTAATCTTTTTCATAGTTTCTTGATTTTCGGCATGAGATACTGCAGGAACTACAAACATTGCAGACATTAAAACTGGTAAAATAGCTTTCTTCATTTTCCATATCCCCCAAATAATGAGTAATTTTAGTTTTTATTTCCATAAACAGAATTATATTACGATGTTTAAATATAATCAATAGTTTTTGTAACAGAAATGAAATATTTTTTAATCAAACGAAACAAAATTATCATATAAGTAATTTTTATTACTTTTTTGTTATATTAGAGATAACACCACACATCCATCAATCTAAGACATTTATCCAAAACGAGTGAATGACCCCTCCTTAACACTCTTACGAGTCGTTTGAAGAAGGAGCTTCCTGTTTCATAGAGTGTTGCTGCTTGAGAATCCAAGCAGTCTTACATACTCTCCACAGGCGTCGGTTATACTGTTTGGACACAACCTTGCCCTACAGTTTCAGTCTTCAATCGTTCTCACAAGTAATTGTTCTAACCCTTTTCGCAAAATGTTTAGACTTGCATTATGATCCCTGTCTAATACCGTTCCACACTTTGCACAAATATGCGTCCGAATAGAAAGTGATTTTTTCACACGATTTCCACAACTAGAACAATCTTGCGATGTGTATGCTGGATCTACTTTCACAAGTAGGCCTCCAAATTTCTTGCACTTATACAAAAGCATCCTGCGAAAAGCACCCCAGCCCACATCCCCACGAAAAAAGCAATCATATGCCTTTTCCAATCGTAAAAATACTTCTTGTAAGGGCTGTGATGGCACTTCTTTGAGAAAAGGATACCTCTTCTTATCGATTCATAAAATAAGCCCAATGGGAGTTCCTCATATAAAAGGATATATAAATGATAATCGAGAATTATGGTTTGATGCTGGCCTTGATGATAATGATACTTTTGAAAGAAAATTGGGGCGTTCTGGAGAACTTGGAAAACTTATAAAAAAATCTGAAAAATCGGTATCTGAAATTAAAAAAGAAAAGAAGGAAAAAAACAAGAGTAGTCTTTGCGATTACTCTTGTTTTTTATTAGAGAAAAATAAAATCTTTAAAAGTTTCAAACAATATATCATAATATTTTCGGTAAAATTAACCAATATATATTTTACTCATTATGTACTAAAGGAGAGATTAAAATGGCTGGACAAATTCGTATGAGTCCTGAGGAGCTAAAATCAAAAGCTAAACTATACGGACGGAGTTCTGATGAAATTAAAGACATTCTTGGAAAATTACAAGGATTACAAAATGAATCACGTGGAGAATGGGAAGGCCGTGCTTTTGAAGGTTTTGATCGACAATTCAACGATTTAAGACCAAAAGTAGAAAGCTTCTCACAATTATTACATGAGATTAATGTTCAACTTAACAAAACTGCAGAGGCTGTTGCTTCTCATGATGAAGAATTATCACGTAATTTCGGTTTGAAATAAGAAATGTTGTAATTTCTAAAAAAACAAAGAGAACTACTTGTGAAAGTAAACGCACTCATTAGAGTGCCTTTCGTGGACTTGAATGTATACTTATGTAGGTTTAGAATTAAAAGTCACTCTAAACTATTAATTTCACTGCATATAAAAAGCTATCGTTTTGAATACAGATTGATCAAAACGATAGCTTACTTTTATTTTTAAGAGCTGTTTTTTATAAAAAAGTTCAACCAGTAATATCTGGCTGAACTCTATAATACGAAAGCACCTGTTAGTTCAAGAAGATTGATTGTTATTTTTATAGTAGAAGATGGTAGCAGCTAATTCACCATTCTCAGATTTCGCATAGTTAGGAATCCGCCCAGCTTGAATATAGCCTAATGAAGTATATAGTTTATTGGAAGGGTCTCCTTCTCTTGTATCAAGAACTAATAATGACCTATCCTTCTGTTTTGC
Source organism: Bacillus sp. 05T22 (assembly GCF_056396765.1). NCBI lineage: Bacteria > Bacillati > Bacillota > Bacilli > Caryophanales > Bacillaceae > Bacillus > Bacillus sp. 05T22. The sequence continues at coordinate 25,514 of NZ_JBFTMC010000039.1, read as the reverse complement.
TATTTCTTCAGCTCTTTGCATAAGTAAACGACCAATACCGTTACGTCGATAATTGGGGTGTGTCATTAATTTTGCGATTTCAGCTCTATGGCTTCCATTCTGCTTCGTCGATAATTGTAACTGTACACTTCCAACAATTTGATTGTTTGATTTAGCAACAAATAAAATCACTTCGGGGCTAAGAACGGTTTCCCAGTACTTCTCTGCATCTACTTTTCCCATTGGTGGTAAAAATCCAATCGAAGCCCCATCTTCTACGACCTTTATTAAAAGTTCTGAAAGCTCATTAAGATGTTCTTCAATTAAAAATAATTGTTCAATTTTTACATCAATATCCAAGACAATCACCTCTATTTTAAATTAGCAGCTTAATAAAAATCAGGTGTATCTGTGTTGCCTATCTAATTTCATAAAATAACCATTCGGATATTTCTCCTCCCTATAACCAATTTTCAATATTATTTTTTTATTCATACGAATAGGTAAGGGTTTGAAGTTATCGCTCCCTTTTCCCCTCGTTAGCACCGTACGTGCAACTTTCATCGCATACGGCGCCCCAACTAATCCAAATTTATTTGCTCATTGACACTTCTGATACTGTGTATCTTCAGAGCCTCAATTCTTCCGTATTAATAAGTCGGTGCCTTTCGCAAAAGGTGAACCTCTATTAGTCTCACAAAAACCTTATTAATTGATAAAGATTTGCCTTGCATGAACAAATAATCCTTCATTAGTCTAGTGGCTATCCCTCCATGTGGATTAGACATTTCATCGATACTGTGCTACCACTTTCACTGATATAAAGAGAAGTTATACATTCGCTAATCTCACAAATACTTTCCAACTCAACGCTTCAAAGGGAGTAAGCCCTCCACGTTATCAGCTTACAACGTTGAATTATATCTATTATAGAACAAACGTAGGTATTTCCTGTGAGCCTGTTAATCTTCATACGCCTGTAACGTATCATGGATTTTCATATTAGCTAGTTTTACTCATCCACTACTAACTTCACACAAGGTGAGATACACATTTCTATGTATTGCAGGTCTAGACCCGTACATTCGAAAGTTCGTCAGCAACCCCATTTCTTATTGTAAGATGCATTGCATTCTCACCATATTTGTTCAACTCAAGCATCAGGATTTACACCGCCCCCTCGGGTAAGGTTTTCGTCAGCCGATACTGTTACGGTAAATTCTCACGCCTATTTGCCGAGCTTATAACACGAAACTTCTTACTCAATGTCGTGGCTATTCGACGCAGAAAGAGCCTTTCAAGGCGTTACCCTATCATTCGACTCTTCGATATAATCCTTCCGTTTCATCAAGATGAAACGGTCTAGCCTTTACCAGAGTAATGTGACCATTCTCCATTTATTTCGCACAACTATCCTGCACCTTTAGTGAAATAACAGAGTGTAGTTAATTTTGGTACATCTTTTTTATAAACGGTTAAACTTTCTTCAAAACGGTATGACTTTTTTATAAACGGTACAACTTTGTTTTAAATCGACAATTAGCTACCTCACTTCAATGCACTATATAGCCTTATTTCTAACAATGAGTTACTCTCTAACACCATTATTTTTTTAATATAAGAATATAAAGACGTTTTTTTATACGCAGTAGCGGACTTCTTTCTCTTTGGACAACTCTCCTACATCACCCGCTTAAACATCTTCTCCAGTTCATACGTMGAATGATGCACMAGWATAGGTCTACCATGCGGACATGTGTAAGGATTTGTYGTTGTACGTAGTTCTTCTAGCAAAGCAAATATTTGATCGTTCGTTAAATATTGATTTGCTTTGATCGATGCTTTACAGCTCATCATAATGGCTGCTTCTTCACGCAGTTTTTTTATATCGACTTTTTTTAGTTTGACAACTTGCTGCATCATTTCATCGATGATTTCTATTTCCTGTCCTTTTGGGAACCACGTTGGATGCGAACGAACGATAAAGGATTGATGACCAAATTGTTCTAAGAATAACCCTACCTTTTTCAATTCCTCTAATTGCTCTTCGACACGTAAGAATTCAGTGAGAGATAAATCAATACGATATGGTACGAGCAATTCTTGTACTTCTTTCGTTACTTGTCCTACTTTATCACGGAAATATTCATAATTGATTCGCTCTTGCGCTGCATGCTGGTCAATCATATATAAACCTTTATCATTTTGGGCAAAAATATAGGTTCCATGCATTTGCCCAATTGGATAAAGCGGTGGTAAGTCGTTTCCATTCATTTCGATTTCTTGGATTTCTGCTACTTCTTCTAATTCAAAATCTTCCTCGCTGTTATCCCATTCATTCCCGTCTTGGACAGATTCTCCAATCATTGATTTAGAAAGTTGCCAACTATTTTCTTCTTTTACTAAAGATTCTGGCGGCTGCCATTCCTGCTTTGGTGGTTGCCAAAGTAAATTTTTGTTTTGTGGTTTGGCTTGGATTTCTTCTTGTTTCTCATCCATTCCAGTCGGTAAGACGATGTTTGGCAGTGGTGCTTCTTTCGGTTTTGTATGTTCAAAATGAAATTGCTCTTGTACACTTTCATCTTTTTCTTTTTTCTTTGTTGTAACACCAGCATCTGGAATGAGCTGTATTTTTTTAAACGCGTCCTGCAATGTTTTTTCAATCAATTGCAGTAATTCCTGCTCTTTACTAAAACGCACTTCTAATTTCGCTGGATGAACGTTCACGTCAACTAACATTGGATCCATCTCGATTGATAAAAAACCGATTGGATAACGTCCCACTGGAAGTAATGTGTGGTACCCTTGCTGAATTGCTTTCATTAAGACATAGTTTCGAACGTAACGGCCATTTACAATCGTAGATATGTAATTACGAGATGCTCTCGTTACTTCAGGTAACGTCACATATCCACGAATGGTAAAGTCCAATGATTCCGCTTCAATCGGAATGAGTTTTTTCGCAACTTGAATGCTGTAAATTGCGGCAAGTACTTGCCTCACATCACCATTCCCTGAAGTGTGTAGCATTTTTTTCTCATTATGAAACAATTTCAAAGATACTTCTGGATGGGACATAGCAATGCGATATACAATGTCTGTAATATTCCCAAGCTCTGTATGAATTGTTTTCATATATTTAAGGCGTGCTGGCGTGTTAAAAAACAGATTTTGAACCGTAATATCTGTCCCTTTACGGCTCGCTGTTTTTTCCTGCATTATAATGTCTCCGCCCTTAATAATAAGATGTGTACCTGGTGCATCTCCTGTACTTGTGACTAACTCTAATTCACTAACAGATGCGATACTTGGCAATGCCTCACCACGGAAACCGAGCGTGCGGATGCGAAATAAATCATTTTCATCTTTAATTTTACTTGTTGCATGTCGCTCAAAAGCAACAATACAATCTTCTTCAGCAATGCCATCTCCATTATCAATGATGCGAATTTTTGATAATCCAGCTTCTTCTAAGTGGATTTCAATAGATGTACTATTCGCATCGATGGAATTTTCGACAAGTTCTTTTACAACTGAAGCAGGTCGTTCGACTACTTCCCCTGCGGCAATTAAGTTAGAGAGTTGATCATCGAGTTTGCGAATTTTCCCCATCTACTTACTCATCCTTTCTTTAACTTTTTCTGCAAACGATACAATTCATTTAAAGCTTCTAGAGGAGTCATATCAAGTAAATCGATTTTTTTAATTTGTGTTAATACAGCTGTTTCTTTTTGATCAAACATAGGCTTGTCTTCTTTTTTCACAGGCTGTTCTGTAGTAAAGAAAGATAGCTGTGATTCTGCAGATTCTTCTTTCTCTTCTAGCTGCGGTTCTGATTTTTCTTTTTCAACGACTGGTTCTTGGACAATTTCTTCTTGTACTTTCACTTCCACTCGTTTTGGAATGATGATTTCCTCTTGTCCTTCTAGCTGTGCTAACACTTCTTTCGCACGAGCAATTAAGCTATCTGGCAGTTCAGCAAGCTGGGCAACGTGAATACCATAACTTTTATCCGCTGCACCATCTTGAATCTTATGCAAGAAAACAACTTTTCCGTTTTCTTCAATAGCTGAAACGTGTACATTTTTCAGTTGCTCTAAGCTTTCTTCTAATACAGTTAGTTCGTGATAATGTGTTGAGAATAATGTTTTCGCTCCAATTTGATCATGAATATGTTCTATGATTGCTTGTGCGAGTGCCATACCGTCATACGTAGATGTACCGCGTCCAATTTCATCAAATAGAATTAGACTTCTTTCCGATGCATTCGCAATTGCATTTTTCGCTTCTAACATTTCGACCATAAATGTACTTTGACCTGAAATTAAATCATCTGCTGCACCGATTCTCGTAAAGATTTGGTCAAAGACAGGTAACACCGCTTCTGTTGCTGGTACAAAACAACCGATTTGCGACATAACAGTAACAAGTGCTAATTGACGCATATACGTACTCTTACCAGACATGTTTGGACCCGTAATTAAAAAGACATCCATATTTTCAGGCATCATGCAGTCATTTGGAACATACAATTTGCCGTTCAATACTTTTTCTACAACAGGATGGCGACCATCTTTTATAAAGATTTCACGTTTATCTGTTAAAACTGGTTTTACAAATTGCTCTTCTTCACTTACTGTTGCAAAGCTTTGCAGTACATCTAGTTCACTAATAACTTTCGCTAAATGCTGTAATTTAGGAATAAACACCTTTACTTCTTCACGAAGTGCAGTGAATAAATCATATTCTAGCTGTACAATTTTTTCTTCTGCCTCTAAAATCAATGTTTCTTTTTCTTTTAATTCATCTGTGATGAAACGTTCTGCGTTTGCAAGTGTCTGCTTACGCTCATAGCGCCCCTCTGGAAGAGCAGAAAGATTTGCCTTTGTCACTTCAATATAGTAGCCAAAAATACGGTTGTAACCAATCTTTAATGATTTAATCCCTGTAATATCACGCTCACGTTTTTCAAGCTCTGCAATCCACGTTTTTCCGTTCTTACTAACATAGCGATATTGATCTAATTTGTCATTATAGCCATCTTTTATAATATCCCCATCTTTTATAGAAAGCGGTGGGTTTTCTTGAATACTTCTTCCTAGTAACTCTGTTAAACTTTCACATGGATCAGCGCCTTGAATTAACCTTGCTGCATAAGAATTGTCTAATAAACTAATGGCCTCTAAAATAGCTGGCACTTGCAGAAGTGAACGTCTTAATTGCAGTAAATCACGCGCATTTACGTTACCATATGCGACTTTTCCTGCTAAACGCTCTAAATCATAYACTTCTTTTAGYTTTTCTTTTAAATCTTCACGTAAGAARTARTCATTCACAAACGTTTCAACCATTTCTAAACGYTCTTCAATGTTGTCTTTTTGTATAAGTGGACGTTCCATCCACTGTTTTAACATACGGCCGCCCATAGCTGTTTTTGTTTTATCTAATAGCCATAATAAAGAGCCTGTTTTCTCTTTTGTTCTAAGTGTTTCTGTTAACTCTAAATTACGCTTTGAATGTACATCAATTTTCATAAATTGATTTGTATAATAAATATCCACCGGCTGCAAGTGATCCAATGAACGTTTTTGCGTTCTTAATACATAATTCAATAAGCGTCCTACTGCTGTAACTAATTTCGTTTGCGTCACATTTTTAACAAGATGTTCCAACCCTTCAGGAATCTTCGTCTCATCTTCATATGAAATTGTCATTTTCAATGTTTCTGTTAGCTTGTTTAGCTCATCTTTTGAAAATGTAGAATCTACAACAATTTCTTTTGAACCTGTTGCATACACCTCTAATAAAACATCTTCTACCGTACCCGTTAATAGTGTCACTGTACTTTGTCCTGTTGTTAAATCATTACAAGCCAGTGCATAAGAACCATCTTCAAAATGAGTTAACGCCGCTAAGAAGTTGTTTTCTTTCTCATCAATTGTGCGCCCTTCCATCATCGTTCCTGGCGTAATCAATTGAACAACTTCACGTCTTACAACACCTTTTGCTGTTTTTGGATCTTCTACTTGTTCACAAACCGCAACCTTATATCCTTTTTCAACGAGCTGTTCAATATAGTTTTTTGCTGCATGATATGGGACACCACACATCGGTATGCGATCACTACTCCCACCATCTCGGCTTGTCAATGTAATTTCAAGCTCATGTGCTGCCTTTATAGCATCCTCAAAGAACATTTCATAAAAATCTCCTAAACGGAAAAATAAAAAGGCATCTTGATAATCTGCCTTGACCTTTAAATATTGTTGTATCATCGGGGTGTACTGTGCCATTTGTTTCCTCCATACTTCATAAAAATGTGCTATATTTATATGCCGCACTTCACGGACAATTTTCTCTCCACTTATAGGAGTCTCTCTTCATTATAGCACATTTTCAATACAAAATAGTTCCATCCAGTATCACTAATACTATGTAAAAAGCTAGGAAGAAATTCTCCCTAGCTTTCTATTATTCTTCTTCTGCATCTACAATAAAGTTTGGATCTAACTCTTCAAATTCATCATCATCTACTTCAAAGTTATCCTCATCCTCTGGACATCCATCTGGATTTACATTTACACAAATTTTTGTTTCACCGACAACTTCTGTTACAAATTCACGCTCTACCGTTACAACAATTTTGTTATCATTTGGTGAAACAATTGCTTCTAAACAATTTGGATGTTGAATAACGCGGGCAATAATTTCTAAATCTTCACCTGAAAAATTTTTGTCACGATATCCAATATTGATTTCATCCGTGTAACTAACACGTTCTGTTACAACTTCTGTTTTTGTGTTTTCATCAAATGAGTACCACGTATTCACATCGTAGTATCCTTCAATTTCTACAGCCTTCCCACTCTTTCTTGCTTCATATGTGTGATTAATTACCCAACATCCGAGAATACTTGTCGGCTCATGATTTGATTCACATGTATGCGTTGACTTTGTATACTTACGTCCTTTGCCCACTACTGCCTTTGTAATAATCTCTCTAAATTCGGACATTCGGAACCCTCCTCAATCAATATTCACTTAATCATATGCGTGACAATAGCGGAATGTGTCATTCTTTTTTTGACAAAAGACTATAGAGCAAAATAAAAACAAAAAAGAGATGTCCATAAGACATCTCCCTTAACAATCACAATTCCCTTTTTTACTCTCTACTTCAGCACCCGTTTCACCTTTCAACACATTGCCACCAGTCGAAATTAAAATTTCATCCGTTACGTTATTAGAAATGGTACTTGCTACAAGCTGCAGTAAATCATTTACATATGTTTGTGAAGATTTAAATTCCTGTACAACCGGAATGCTATCAAGTTTATCTTGCAGAGCATCTATTTCCGCTTCTACTTTTTTCAATGCTTCCCATTTTCCATAATGCTGTAAGTTTACGGCTTGTTTTTGCAGCGTTTTAATTTCATCAATTGCACGTTTTACATTTTCATTTTTATGAATTTGCGCTTCCGCACGTTTAAAGAAATCCACTTCTTCTGTTTCAGAAATCATTTTCGCTAATTCTTTCGCTTGCTCAACAATTTCATCTTTTGTATAAACTTTCATCTATTATTTCACCTCGATTGGCTCCTCAACCAATTCCCCGTTTAGAGACCAAGTTTTTGCTTCCGTTACTTTTACTTTTACAAGCTGACCGATTGCAGATTTTGGAGCTACGAAGTTTACAAGTTTATTGGTACGCGTATAGCCTGCAAGCACATCGGGATTATTCTTACTTTCTCCATCAACTAGTACTTCAACGATTTGGCCTTTATATCGTTTATTCTTTTCCATAGAATATTCATTAACCAATGCATTTAAACGTTGTAAACGCTCTTTTTTCACTTCCATCGGTACATTATCCTTCATTTTTGCAGCAGGTGTACCTTCACGTGGAGAATAAATAAATGTAAATGCACTATCAAACCCTACTTCGTGATATAACGACATCGTTTCTTCAAACTGCTCGTCTGTTTCATTTGGGAAACCAACGATAATATCAGTTGTTAATACTGCATTCGGAATCGCTTCTTTAATTTTACGTACAAGTTCTAAATAGTGTTCCCGTGAATATTTACGTGCCATAATTTTCAACATATCTGTACTTCCAGATTGCACCGGTAAGTGGATATGTTCAACTAAATTACCGCCTTTTCCAAGTACTTCAATTAAGTGGTCATCGAAATCACGTGGGTGGCTTGTCGTAAAGCGAACACGTGCTATATCAATCTTACGAATTTCATCCATTAAATCGCCAAGACCATATTCTAAATCTTCAAAGTCTTTACCGTATGCGTTTACGTTCTGACCAAGCAACGTAATTTCTTTATATCCATTTGCCGCTAAATGACGAATTTCATTAATAATATCTTCTGGGCGGCGACTACGTTCTTTACCACGTGTATATGGTACTATGCAATATGTACAGAATTTGTCGCATCCATACATAATATTTACCCATGCTTTAATATCACCACGACGTACTTTCGGAAGGTTTTCAATTACATCCCCTTCTTTAGACCATACTTCAACAACTATCGCTTTTGAGAACATCGCATCTTTTAAAATGTACGGCAAACGATGAATATTATGTGTACCAAATACCATATCTACATGCTGGTTTTTTTGCATAATTTTATTTACAACAGATTCTTCTTGAGACATACAACCACACACACCAATTAAAAGATCTGGGTTTCTTTGTTTTAATGGTTTTAAATGACCAAGTTCACCAAATACTTTATTCTCAGCGTTTTCACGAATGGCACAAGTATTTAATAGAATCACATCTGCATCTTCTGTCGAAAATGTTGGTTCATATCCAAGTGCTGTAAAAATACCAGCCATTACTTCTGTATCATGTTCATTCATTTGACATCCATAAGTACGGATATAAAACTTTCTTCCGGCACCAAAGTTACGAAACTCTTCTGGCAAACCAAAATCACGTTCAATTTTAACTTCTTCTTTTCCGCGTTTTTTCGCATCTTTTAAAGAAGGCGGCTGATATACACTTTCAAAGTATTTACTGTAATCTTTTTCTCCTTTTTTCATAGAAGAATTGGCTTGTTGACTTGCTAATCGTTGTTGCTCGTTCATGGGTAATCTCCTTTCAACCTTAACTATACACACTCTGTAGTCCATTCTAATGACAATCAGACCCATCTTAAAGATTAGGATAGTTTGAGAGATAACTTGCCCCTTTGAAACTCGAGTAATCGATCTAACCATCCGTAAGAATGGAGTCTTCCCGACACCAATAGACATTCCCTTTTTTGTTGTTTTAACCTTGTCCTTTTAAATAACATGTTATTTTATTCCTATACACACTATCATAGTATAAAGTGTTTAGCCAAATTTAACAACAAAGAGACAGTATCATACCCACGTACTACAGCGCACAAACCAATTTTTTTGACAAGACGATACACTATCATTTTATCATTCTGAATTTTCCGAGTAAACAAAATGTATTAAAAAGTTAACTCCTTTTGTTTACTCACCATGTAAATAAAAAAGCTGCCATTAAGCAGCTTTTTATTATGATTACATGAATTCAGCAACAAGTTCATCAAACATTTTTTGATCCATTTGTAAATCAGCTTGCACTAAAGGTTTTTCGCTATATCCCTTTACAAGTTCTTGGTAAGAAGGCTGCTCTGTATTTTGATAAATTAAGCCTGTTACTAAACCTTTGTTTTCCATTAATGTTTGCATAGCAATCATACGATTAGATGGATCGTATCCTTCGATTGTGCTTAATTTTGTTAAATTTTCTTTAAACCAGTCATACGTATTTACTTTATTATAAGTTACACATGGGCTAAATACATTAATTAAAGAGAATCCTTTATGCTGAATACCAGCTTCGATAAGCTGCGTTAATTCTTTTAAGTCACTAGAGAAGCTTTGTGCCACAAAAGTTGCACCAGCTGTTAACGCCATTTCCATCACAGATAACGCTGGTTCAATTGAACCTTGCGGTGTACTTTTCGTTTTAAATCCCGCTTCACTACGTGGTGAAGTTTGACCTTTTGTTAAACCGTAAATTTGGTTATCCATAACGATGTACGTAATGTCAATGTTACGACGAATCGAATGAATTGTATGTCCCATACCGATTGCAAAGCCATCTCCGTCACCACCAGATGCGATAACTGTTAAATCACGGTTTGCCATTTTTACACCTTGTGCAATTGGAAGTGCACGCCCATGAATACTATGAACACCATATGAATTAATATAACCTGAAATACGACCTGAACAGCCAATTCCAGAAATAACAGCTAATTCATCTGGGTTTAAACCAACGTTAGCTGCTGCACGTTGAATCGCAGCTTGCACCGAGAAGTCTCCGCAACCTGGACACCAGTTTGGTTTTACACTGTTCCGAAAGTCCTTAAATGTTGCCATTTAATACAACCCCTTTTTTGCATTCGTTGTAAATTTCTTTTGGTAGGAATGGATTCCCGTCATATTTTAACAGACTAGAAATTTTCTCACCATTGCCAAGATTCATTTTCATAATGTTAGCAAGCTGACCAGTTGCGTTGTTTTCTACTACAACAACGCGCTTTGCACCCTTTACAAGTGGAAGAATTTCATCAGTTGGGAACGGATGAATTAAACGAACATGAGCATGATTTACTTTTAATCCTTCTTGCTCTAAACGCTCCATTGCTTCTTCAATTGCACCACGAGTAGAGTTAAAGCCAACTAACAATACATCAGCTTCATCATACTTAACATTTTTGTAAACAGGGGTATTAAACTTTAAATTCTCCATTTTACGGAAACGTTTGTCCATTTGTGCTTTACGATTCAGTGCTGATTCAGATGGTTTACCAGTTTCATCATGTTCTACACCTGTCACATGGTGAACACCATTTTTCATACCAGGTAAAACACGTGGTGAAACACCATCTTCTGTCACTTCATAACGTTTAAAGTAAGCTTTATTTTCACGATCTGGTAACTCTACCTGTAAATCAAGCTTACCGCGGCGAATTTCTACTCTGTCTAACTTCAATGGTTCTACTGTTTGCTTTCCTAAAGAAAGCTGTAAATCTGTTAAGAAAATAACAGGAACTTGATATTCTTCCGCTAGGTTAAATGCTTCTACGATATCATAGAACGCTTCTTCAACAGTACTTGGCGCCATTACGATTTTTGGAATTTCACCGTGTGTCCCGTAAATCATCGCCATTAAATCAGATTGCTCTTGCTTTGTTGGTAAACCAGTACTTGGACCACCACGCTGTGTATCAATGATTACAAGAGGTGTTTCCGTAATACCAGCTAAACCAATTGATTCCATCATTAAAGATAAACCAGGTCCTGCTGATGCTGTTAGGGTACGTACACCCGCATAGTTCGCACCAATTGCCATTGTACAAGCAGCAATTTCATCCTCTGTTTGGATGACTGTTCCGCCTACTTTTGGTAATTTTTTAATTAAGTATTCCATAATCTCAGAGGCAGGTGTAATTGGATATGCTGACATAAAGCGCGCTCCACCAGCTACTGMGCCAAATGCAATTGCATCGTTACCGATCATAAACATACGTTTTTGACCATCAGCTTTTTCAAGCTGCATCATATTCACTTTCTCACCAAGTAATTCTTTCATATATTGAGAGCCGCGTTTGATTGCTTCCATATTCTTTTTAACGACTTGCTCTCCCTTGCGACCGAAAATTTCTTCAACAACTTCTAAATACACAGTTTCATCTAACCCTAATACTGCACTAGATGCTCCAATGGCAACCATGTTTTTCATTAGTGATGTCCCTAATTCAGAGGCAATATCTGTAAACGGTATTGCATATAGATTTACATCTGAACTTTCTGGTATAGTTGGATTAAATTTTGCATCTGCAACAACAATTCCACCTGGTCGTAGTTCGTGGAAGTTAAAATCAATTGTTTCTTGATCAAAAGCAATTAAAATATCTAAATCATCTGATATTGCGCGTACTTCAGTTGTACTTACGCGAATTTTATTATTTGTATGACCACCCTTAATTCGTGATGAAAAGTGGCGGTAACCGTATAGGTAATACCCTAAGCGGTTTAATGCAATACAGAAGATTTCTCCTGTACTTTCAATTCCTTCACCTTGTTGTCCTCCAACTTTCCATGAAAGTTGACTAATCATCTCCTACACCCCTTTTGGCTGCATTCATTGTAGTGTATTTTTTTACAGTAATAGTGTAGCACTTTTTATGCAAAGAAACTACAATGGACACAAATTATACCTCTTCAGACTTCCCTGAATGTTTTGCATAATCTTAATTCGTCTACAATTCTAGCCTTACACTGAAAAAAATGCAATAATTTGGCCTGAATTTCATTCGAATTTTTTAATTTTTCTAACTTTTTATTTTCAAATAAAAAAACATTAAACAATAAGCAACTAGAAAGAAATATGATTAATGAAATTATCATATAAAAAGCTTTGAACATTTGTTTCACTGTATCGCTTACTCAGTTCATTGATTACATATTCATAACACCGATACGCTTCCACACCGACAACCATTTCTGTGATACCATCAAAATCCGAACCAAATCCTATATTGCGCTCTCCTCCAAGCGAACAAATGCGCTCCACATGCCGTAATATGTCATCCATATAAGCAGGCCTATGGTTGGTTAAAAACTCTGGAACGAACGTTACACCAATTACACCATCTTTTTGAATAAGTGCTTGTACTTGTTCATCTTTCAGATTACGCGGGTGCTGACAAAGCCCATAACAATTTGAATGTGATGCAATTGGATATTGAGCAATTTCCATCACGTCCCAAAAACCTTTTTCATTTAAGTGAGACACATCTGTCCATAAACGAAACGAATTCAGCTCTTCTACAACCTTCTTACCAAACGCAGTAAGTCCCGCTCCTCTTGTTTCCAGTGCTCCATCAGCTAATAAATTCGCATGATTCCACGTGAGTCCCATAGATCGGACTCCTAAACGATAGAGCGTGCGCAATTTCATCATTTCTTTTCCAATTGCTTCGCCGCCTTCTAATGTTAAAATCGCGCCAATTTCATTTGGTTCTAACTGCGTTATATCTTTTTTTGTCTGAATCAATTTCATGTTTGGTAACGATAAAACCTGCTTATAAAATATATCTATCAAAGCTAACGTAGCTTCAAAACGTTGTTCATATGGTACGATTTCAGGTACATATATCGCAAAGCATTGTACGCTTCCTTTTCTTTGCTCCAATTGTTCAAATGTAATATGTAAAGACGGATCATTTTGAAAATTCTTCTTTCCTTTTGCACTCCATAGTTGCCATAGTACATCACAGTGCGCATCAAACACTTTCACTTTCATTTCCCCTTCCCCATAAAAACAACCTGTTTGCATAAAAGCAAACAGGTTGTTCAAACTTAACGAGGTTCTACAATTAATTTTATTGCTGTACGTTCTTCACCATCAATCATAATGTCTGTAAAAGCTGGGATACAAATCAAATCCAAACCACTAGGCGCTACAAACCCTCTTGCAATTGCTACTGCCTTCACAGCTTGATTTAATGCACCTGCGCCAATAGCTTGGATTTCTGCTGTTCCGCGTTCGCGAATAACTCCAGCAAGTGCACCGGCTACAGAGTTAGGGACCGAAGTTGCTTTAACTTTTAATATTTCCATTCCTCGTTTCCTCCTCGTTTCTTTAAAAAGTATTAGCGATTGATTTCACTTTAACTTATATTCACGAGGGGAGACATGTATTCCTGCTAAATTTCTGTAATTTTTCTAAAAAATTAAAATATAATGTTTTTTCTAACTTTTAAATAATCTTATTCGAAAAATGGTTGATCATCATTGATTAAAATACGCTCAATTTTTTTCGCTTTTCCTGTATTTGGATCCACATCAATTAATACTGCACTTAGTTGTGTTCTTCCATTTGTTACTTCAAAACGTACAGGTAAATTCGTTAAAAATTTCTTCAGTACAGCCTCACGATCCATACCTAAAATCCCATCATACGGACCAGTCATTCCAACATCTGTAATATAAGCTGTTCCGCTTGGTAAAATACGATTATCTGCTGTTGGAACATGCGTATGTGTCCCTACGACTGCCGTAGCACGTCCATCTACGTACCAACCAAGCGCCTGTTTTTCACTTGTTGTCTCAGCATGAAAATCAATAAAGATAATATTTGTACGTTTTTTGGCAATGTTAATTAATTCATCCACTTTTCGGAACGGGCAATCAATTGGCGGAAGGAACGTACGTCCTTGTAAATTAATTACCGCTACTTCGGTACCGTTACAATTTACAAAAATAAGTCCTTTTCCCGGTGTTCCCTCTGGGAAATTGGCTGGTCTTGCAAGATATTTTGCATCATCAATAAACTCAAACACTTCACGGTTATCCCAAGCATGATTCCCAAGCGTAACTGCTTGTGCACCACACTCTAAAAAGTTTCGGTAAATTTTCTCTGTAATACCACGACCACCTGCAGCATTTTCTCCATTAATAATTGTTACAGTAGGCGTATATTTTTTCTTTAACGCCGGTACGTATTGTTGAATCATACCTCTTCCAGGGGATCCTACTACATCTCCAACAAATAAAATTCTCATATGTCTTACCCTTTCTATGTACTACGTATTTTATTACTCACTTATAAGAAAAACAAACTGCTCATTAAAATTCTTCTTCCATTCTAGCCAACTAGAATGGAAATCGAATAAAGTGATTTGCAAACGATTTATTTTATATTGCCCAATCCCAACACAAAAAAATAAAGTGGCGTTTCACCACTTTATTTTGCGTATTCCACTGCACGTGTTTCACGAATAACTGTTACTTTAATATGTCCTGGATAATCCAATTCATTTTCAATACGTTTTCGAATATCACGCGCTAAACGATGGGCTTCTAAATCATCGATTGTATCCGGTTTTACCAAGATGCGAACTTCACGTCCTGCTTGAATTGCAAAAGATTTTTCTACTCCTTCATAGGATTCTGAAATCTCTTCTAACTTTTCAAGACGACGAATATAGTTTTCAAGCGTTTCACTACGAGCTCCTGGTCTTGCAGCTGATAACGCATCCGCTGCTGCAACTAAAACTGCAATGATAGAAGTTGGTTCTGTATCACCATGGTGAGATGCGATACTATTAATAACAACCGGATGCTCTTTATATTTCGTTGCGAGTTCAACACCAATTTCAACGTGACTACCTTCTACTTCATGGTCAATTGCTTTTCCGATATCATGCAATAGACCCGCACGTCTTGCTAATTTTTCGTCCTCGCCAAGCTCCGCTGCCATAAGTCCTGTTAAGTACGCTACTTCCATAGAGTGTTTCAACACATTTTGTCCATAACTTGTACGGTATTTCAAACGACCTAAGATTTTAATTAAATCTGGATGTAATCCGTGGACACCTACTTCAAATGTTGTTTGTTCCCCAACTTCGCGAATATACTCATCCACTTCACGTCTCGATTTTTCGACCATTTCCTCAATACGCGCTGGGTGAATACGTCCATCCTGTACGAGCTTATCAAGAGCGATACGAGCTGTTTCACGACGAATTGGATCGAACCCTGATAGGATTACCGCTTCTGGCGTATCATCAATAATAAGGTCAATACCTGTTAACGTTTCTAACGTACGAATATTACGACCTTCACGCCCGATAATACGTCCCTTCATTTCGTCATTTGGAAGATTTACAACCGAAACGGTTGTTTCAGCAACATGATCAGCTGCACATCTTTGCATTGCAAGAGATAAAATCTCTTTTGCTTTCTTATCTGCCTCTTCTTTCGCACGAACTTCACTTTCTTTTACCATAACGGCAATTTCATGAGAAATTTCACTTTCCACTTTCCCTAAAATGATTGCTTTCGCTTGTTCGCGTGTCAGATTGGAAATGCGCTCTAATTCCGTTTGCTGCTTTTGAACTAACTCTCCCACTTTGCTTTCCAACTCTTCAATCTGTTGTTGTCTCGCTACAAGAGATTCCTCTTTCTTTTCTAACATCTGCTCACGTTTATCGAGCGTCTCGTCTTTACGATCAAGGTTCTCTTCTTTTTGCATTAAACGATTTTCTTGTTTTTGTAATTCGCTTCTACGATCACGAATTTCTAATTCAGCTTCTGTACGAAGTGTATGAATTTCATCCTTTGCTTCTAAAAGCGCTTCCTTCTTAAGTGCCTCTGCTTCACGATTTGCATCTTCTAAAATGCGTCTCGCTTCGTTTGCTGCACCATTAATCTTCGCTTCTGCAATAGACTTTCGAACAAAAAAGCCAACAACTGCACCGACTGTTGCAAGCAAAATGGAGATGAGTATCCAAATTAATGTACTACTACTCATGATTTCACCTCCCCTTGCCATGAATGAAAAAAGACTGTCGGCATGTACATTAATTTGCAACGTACAGCAAAGACCGTCGCCCCGCTTTTTAAGGGACTTTCTTCATTTCACAATTAAAATGTCATATTATTATTTCGAAAAGGTATAGAACCTACTCCGAATGTTACTTCTCTTCTAGAGAAGAGTGTATCGTATATAAGAAAAAATATACATTCTCATTGTATCTATCGCAATTTTCATTGTCAAGCGTTGTCTACTTTTACTTTCTTTACCTTTGTCATATAAATCTCCTTTTAACGAAAAAAGTTTATATTCACCAACGATGACACCCCTTACCTAATCAGTTTTAACAAGGGAGAACGCCTGAATGAAAGGCCTTGCTACATATTATTGTGAAATAAAAAACAAAAGACACGAAATCGTGTCTTTTGTTAATCTACAATAGCGCCTTCTTCTAAGTTTCCAGAATCTTCACCAATACCATGATGTTCACGAATAAAGAATGCAATTTCATCTCTTAATTCTGGATTTTCTTTTAAGAATTGTTTTGCATTTTCGCGCCCTTGTCCTAAACGTTCTTCATTATAAGAGTACCAAGCACCACTTTTTTGAACGATATCAAGTTCAGAAGCCATATCTAAAATTTCGCCTTCTCTTGAAATCCCTTCTCCGTACATAATATCAACTTCAGCAACACGGAAAGGAGGTGCTACTTTATTTTTCACTACTTTTATTTTTGTTTTGTTACCAACAATATCATTACCTTGCTTTAATTGCTCAGCGCGACGCACTTCAAGACGAACTGTTGAATAGAATTTCAACGCACGACCACCTGGAGTTGTTTCTGGGTTCCCGAACATAACCCCAACTTTTTCACGAATTTGGTTAATAAAGATTGCAATTGTTTTCGATTTGTTAATCGCACCGGAAAGCTTACGAAGTGCTTGTGACATTAGACGTGCTTGTAAACCGACGTGAGAGTCACCCATTTCTCCTTCGATTTCCGCTTTTGGTACAAGAGCCGCTACAGAGTCAATTACGATAATATCAATTGCACCGCTTCGTACTAAAGCTTCTGCAATTTCTAGACCTTGTTCTCCTGTATCAGGCTGTGATAATAGTAACTCATCAATATTAACACCCAATTTTTGTGCATATACAGGATCCATCGCATGTTCTGCATCAATAAATGCTGCTTGTCCACCTTGACGTTGCACTTCTGCAATCGCATGTAAGGAAACCGTTGTTTTACCTGAGCTTTCAGGTCCATAAATTTCGATAACACGTCCGCGCGGGTAACCACCAACACCTAAAGCTACATCAAGTGCTAATGAACCACTTGGAATTGTAGAAATTCTACGTTCTGCCTGTTCTCCTAATTTCATAATGGAACCTTTACCAAATTGCTTCTCTATTTGTTTTAACGCCATATCTAATGCCGCTTGACGATCACTCATTCAAAATTCCTCCTTAACTGAATTGCTAATCTTATTATACCTATTTTCATATCAATTTGCCAACAAAAATCGAACGTTTATTCGTTTTTTTGTTTTCCATGGAAAAAGTTTCATTTTTCATCACAAAAAAACTAGAAGAAACTTACATCTCTTCTAGTTTTTTGTATAAATGATAAAATCCATATTTCACAGAGCGTTCTCGAATTTGCTGACGACTTCCACTTAATTTAAGAGGAAAAACAAACGTTGGTTCATTCTTTATCGCTAAACCTACAAAAACAGTACCAGGCTCTTTATTTTCCGAAGCACCCGGTCCTGCCACTCCAGTAAAGCTAATCCCAATATCTGCCTTCAATAGTGTCTTTACATTTTCAGCAAGATAACGGGCACATTGTTCGCTAACAGCACCGACTGTTTGTAAGATTTCTTCAGGCACTTGTAAAACATGTTGTTTCACATCGTTATGATAGCAAATCACGCCGCCTTTAAAAACAGAAGATACGCCGGCATTTTCTGTTACTTGATTTCCAAACAGACCGCCTGTTAAACTTTCTGCACACGCTAAAGTTAAAGCCTTTTTATTCAATAAATCAATCGCTTTATTATGAAGAAAATCTTGATTATATCCGTAGAAAAACTCCCCTACTCGTTCTAAAATCAAATCTTCTACATGTTGAATTAACACTTCCGCATGCTTTACATCATGGTGTTTAGCGGTCAAACGAAGCGTTACTTCTCCATCTGAAGCTAGCGGAGCAATTGTTGGATTCGTTTGCCCATCAATTAAGTCTTGAACTTTCACTTCCAGTTGGGATTCTCCAATGCCGAAAAAACGAAGAACACGGGAATATATATGCTCTTCAGTTGTAAAGTTACGTAAAAACGGCTCTACGTAGCTTGTATACATCGGTTTCATTTCTTTTGGCGGGCCCGGTAATAAAATATAAACCTTCTGGTTCTTAGCCAGCCCCATACCCGGTGCCATACCATGATCATTTGCAAATACAGTCGATCCTTTCAAAACAAGTGCTTGTTTCTTATTATTTTCTGTGAATTCGCGTCCTGTACGTCTAAAATACTCGCCAATTGACGTTAAAGCCACTTCATCATAAACAAGTTCTTCTTGTAAGGTTGAAGCAATTGTTTCTTTCGTTAAATCATCTTTTGTTGGTCCCAATCCACCGGTAAAAATGAGTATATCTGCACGTTTCTCAGCAATTTGAATTGCTTCTTGTAAACGGTGATTATTATCACCCACAACCGTATGATAATACACATTCATTCCGATGGAAGCTAACTTTTCAGATAAAAACTTCGCATTTGTATTTGTAATTTGCCCGAGTAACAATTCTGTTCCAACCGCAATAATTTCGGCATTCATTCCGATTCCCCCATAAGCTGTTATTTTGAATTTACAAAAGCAGCTCTATTTTTCCAGAAATAGTCCAAGCCAGAAATAACCGTAAAGATAAGTGCAATCCATATGGAAATATCCGCAACCCGAATATGGATTAAATTTAACGGTACATCATGTAATAAATATGCTGAAATCGCAATAATTTGTGTCCATGTTTTAATTTTCCCTAACATATTCGCCGCAACAACCTCACCAGTTCCAGCCAATATAAGACGTAATCCTGTTACAGCAAACTCACGGCTAATGATTACAATAACAATCCAAGATGGAACATATTGCATTTCTACTAATGTAATAAGCGCTGCTGAAACAAGTAACTTATCAGCTAATGGATCAAGAAACTTACCTAGATTCGTCACGAGATTATACTTTCTTGCATAATGTCCATCAATCCAATCTGTAGCTGAAGCAACAATGAAAACTATCGCTCCTACTAAATGTTGAATTGGTAAATCTACATTTCCAACTGTATATGTTCCCCAGTTAAAAGGAGCTAACATAATTACTAAAAAAATTGGAATTAAGCAGATTCGAGATATTGTAATTTTATTTGGTAAATTCACAGCTATTCCTCCATCATGTCAAAAACATTTGTTCATTGGAAAAAAGTCATCGAAGCGATGACTGTTATTGTGCAGGTTGTCCTACCCCTAGATTTTTAATCACTAATCTTTGGTGATATTCCTTTTCTGGATCTAGTGGGAAAGCAACAACTTGGCCATTCAGTTTAATTTCAACATTCGGTGTACTTCCAATGTTGAGAAGTACTTCTTTTGCTGTTGTTAAATCATGTTTTTCTGTTTGACCTTCTTGAAGTGTACCATTAAAAACGACATTTCCACCTTCATTTTTAATGTCTACATAACTTGCACCCTTCGCTGTAATTTCTAACTCCAGTGCTTTATTATTATGAATTTCCAAAGTAGATACCTTACCACTTGTTCCAACAAGCTTCACTTCTTCTTGTCCAGCAGGCGGCTGTTGTGCTGGTGGTTCTTCTTTCTTTGGCTCTTCTTTTTTAGGTTCTTCTGCTTTTACTTCATCTTTCTTTTCATCAAGCGGCGAATCTTTCGCCTTTTGTACTTCTATTTGTTCGCTTTTCGTTTGTTTTACTTGTCCTTCATCTTTTCCAATTAACCATTGGAAAACAAACCACACAGCTATCCCTACTGCAATTACCAATAATGCAATCAATATTTTAGACATATGATCTGCTATTGGAAGCGATGCTGCTTTTTGCATAGTTTCTTGTGTTTTTTGACCTTTTGATATTTGCGGTACATCATGAGATTCAGATTGTGGTACTACGCTTTGATACTCTACAATCAACTCTTCTCCGTTCAGACCAACCGCGTCCGCATATTGTTTAATAAATGCACGTGCATAAAATGCACCAGGCAATATACTATAATCGCCCTCTTCAATTGTTACTAAATACCGTTTTTGAATTTTCGTTACCTCATGTAGCTGATCAATAGACAAGCCTTTCGCTTCTCTTGCATCCTTCAGCTTTTGTCCTAATTCCGTCACTACTAACACCTCAATATTTCTTTAAAAGTCAAACATAGAGAAATTGTTTTGCGCTCCTTGCTCAATTTCATCTACTAAATTATATTGAATTTCTTCATCATAATCGTTACGCAATTCAATAATATAATCAAAATCATCAAGTGTATATTCTGATTGACTCACAAATACATCTGGATGTTCGACAACTTTAGTTGCGGGTAACCTCATAATTTCACGAACGAGTTGCCAATGCCTTTCATTCGCACGCTTTGTTGAAACAATGCCATCTAATATAAAAATATTATCGTCACTATACTCATCTTCAATCAGTTGACTGCGTACAGTTTGTTTAATAAGAGTAGACGAAACAAATAGCCAACGCTTATTTGCACAAACACTTGCAGCAACGATAGATTCCGTTTTTCCAACGCGAGGCATTCCTCTTATTCCGATGAGTTTATGCCCTTCTTTTTTCATTAGTTCCGCCATAAAATCAACGAGTAAACCCAATTCATCACGAACAAAACGAAATGTTTTCTTATCATCTGCGTCTCGCTGTATGTACCTACCGTGCCTAACTGCCAACCTATCTCTGAGCTTTGGTGGACGATATTTCGTTACCGTTATATTATCCATCGTATTCAAAATTGATTCAAGTCTAGAGATTTGCTCTTGGCTATCACACATAAGCAACAACCCGCGCCGAGCGTTGTCTACACCATTAATTGTGACAATATTAATACCAAGCATACCGATTAACGAAGAAACGTCACCAAGCAAGCCAGGTCGGTTTTTATGTATTTCATATTCAAAATACCATTCAATCATCAAATGTCACTCCCCCTGCTTACTTTACACCTACGTACTATATTATATGATTTTACGTTAATAGGGAAGATAAATGTATAATGAATCACGGTATTTTCAATACCTAAAAAAAAGAGAGGATTTTCTCCTCTCTTTTTTACTTATGTTGTACAAATTTTACCATTAAGTTAGCTATCATGTGTTGTTCTTGTTCATCAGCCACTTTCCAAAGCTCGGCTAATAACTTTTCTTGATCATTTCGCGCCTCTACCTCATTTGCCAAATAATCGCCTACACGGAATGCCATATCTGAAACTGCACCACCATCAAGCCCTTTTCCTTGCGCCTGTTCTAAACGTTCTCCTAAAAAGCTTTTCCACTGGTCAAAATTTTCTAATACTGACATGTTTAAGCACCTCACTATTAAGTAATACAATCATACTTAATTTGTACAATTTCTTACTTTTTATGTACATATTTTTATTTTAACAATGCCAGCCACCGTTTACTCCAATAATTTGCCCTGTTATATAGGAAGCGCCTGGTGATACAAGGAAAGAAACAGTTTTGGCGACTTCCTTTGGAAATCCAATCCTTCCAGCTGGAATCTCTTCTGCGATCTCTTTCTTGTCCTCTTCTGAAAACACACTTAACATTTCCGTCTCTATGGCTCCTGGTGCCACTCCATTTACACGTATACCACTTAGCGCAACCTCTTTTGCGAGCGCCTTTACATAAGAGTTTTGTGCACCTTTTACCATAGAATACAGCACCTCACAAGACGCTCCTACTTGTCCCCATATAGATGAAATAACAACGATATTTCCACTTCGCAGGCGAATCATCGATGGAAGCGCAAGTGAAAGAAGGTTATAAACACTCTTCACCTGCAATTCCACCATCTCATTCAATTGCTCATTTGTCACATCTGTCGCCAAACCAAATATACTTTTTCCAGCTGCATACACAATAACATCAATCGGATAATGAATTTGCGCCCAGAGCTTTTGCACGCCATCTACCGCTGCTAAATTCGCTTGAACTGGAATGATTGCACCAAGTTGCTGTTCTAATTTTTTTATTTTCTCTTCACTTTTGTTGTAATGGACATACACCGTATAACCATCTTCAACTAATTGTTTCGAAATTGCAGAGCCAATTCCTCCGCTTCCTCCAGTCACTAATGCAAACTTTGTCATATGTATCCTCTCTTATCTTTCCTCTACAGAGAAACTCTTTCAAATCACTAATCTTATCATGTATTCACAAACAAATAATACCCCCACCTTACAATTCAGCAATAGCCAAAAGGTTAGGTGGGGGATAAACTGTCCGTAAAGTTCTAAATCGTAAGGCTTAAGCCCCACTTATTCATGTTTCATTTTATTTCTTCGGCAAGACTTGGCAAATACTCATTCTTTCTTCGGATAAAAATACTTTGGCTGCTTCTTGTAAATCTTGAACAGTTAAGCCCTCTAAAACGGACAGAGCATCAAACAAACTAGATTCATTAAACGCATACCTTGTGAATTGATTTGCAATATATTCAGGTGAGTTAAGCGATCGTAAAAAGCCGCCAATTTTCTTTTTCTTTACACGCTCTAACGCATTCTCATCTAATTCATTATAATTAGTCTGTAGTAAAACACCTTTTAAACGTTCAGCTAGCTCATCAGGTTGCTTCGTATCACCACCAACCATCGCAAAACCAAAGTTACTTTCTTCTGTATAATCATAAGAGAATGAGTCATCAATAAGTCCTTCATTATATAAAGACTCATAATGAACTGATCCTTTCCCAAATAAATAATCTAAAAGTAATGTAAGCGCGATCTCTTGTTTTAAAAGCTCTTGCCCTTTTTCTTTAAGCCCAGTCGCCTTTATGCCTATTAAACATTTCGGTGTTTGAACAGGCATAGAAATAATTTTTTTCTTTTCATTTACTGATTCTGGTTCATCTTCAAACGAACGTACGATTTCTGGTTGATTTTTATAATCTTTTTTCGCCTGATTTTCACGTACTAAGTTCATTGTTTTTTCTGGGTCAATTGCTCCTACAACAAATAACAACATATTGCTAGGATGATAAAATGTCTCGTAGCACTCATACAATAAGTCTTTTGTAATTTTACTAATGGACTCAATTGTTCCTGCAATATCAATTTTAATTGGGTGTTTGACAAATAAACTATCGATTAAGCCAAAATACAAACGCCAATCCGGGTTATCTTGATACATTTGAATCTCTTGACCAATAATTCCCTTTTCCTTTTCAACTGTTTTTTCAGAGAAATAAGGTTCCTGAACAAAATTTAATAATGTATTTAAATTTTGTTCTACATTTGATGTACATGAAAACAAGTACGCTGTTCTCGTAAATGATGTAAACGCATTCGCAGAAGCACCTTGTTTACTAAACAACTGAAACGCATCATGATCTTCTTTTTCAAACAATTTGTGCTCAAGAAAATGAGCAATCCCATCTGGCACTCGAACCATTTCTTCTTTTCCAAGTGGAACAAACGTGTTATCAATGGAACCATATTTTGTTGTAAACGTCGCAAAAGTTTTATTAAATCCTTGCTTCGGCAATATATATACATCTAACCCATTTGGAAGCTTTTCATAATAAAGTGTTTCTTTTAATTGTTCATAAGAAATTTTCTCCATCTATTCTCCCTCCGTTCCGTGTAAAAAGTAAATCGTATCTAGCTCAATATTATTGGCAACCTTTACAATTTTCTCTTTTGTAACACGCTCAATTCCAGTTAACCATTCCTCTACTGGACGGGTACGTTCTGCAATGACGCCATGATAAAGCATTTCTACGAAACCACGCGGTGTATCAATTGCCTCTAAAATTTGGTTTTGAATTACACTCTTTGTTTGATGAATTTCTTCTTCTGAAAAGTCACCGTTTTGCATTGCTTTCATTTGCTCTTTAATAATCTCGACTGCTTTTTCATAATTTTTCGCTTCAATTCCCGACATAACAAAGAGAAGACCTTTATGGCTTTCAAAACGCGACGCTGCATAATAGGCTAAACTGTTTTTTTCACGTACATTCACAAATAATTTCGAATGTGAGAATCCACCAAATAACCCGTTAAACAGCTGTAGCGCAAAATAATCCTCATCACGGTACGTAATATATGTGCGATATCCGATATTTAATTTACTTTGCTTTAATTCTTGTTTTTCAACAATTTCTTGTTCTTCATTATTTCGCTTATGAAGAATGACATTTTTGTCTTTTGCTGTACGAGGCGCGATTGAAAAGTATTTACCTACTAAGTCAACCGCATCTTCATCTATGTCACCAATGATATATAGATCCATTTCATCTTCCGCTAACACATTTTGATAATAGCGGTATAAAGTTTCATTTGTAATGGAGGCAACGCGCTCTTTTTGACCATTTGCACTTAAACGATATGGTTCTACTTTACACATTTCTTCTATTAATCGTTCATTCGCATAGCGCATTTTATCATCATATGTAGCTTCAATTCGTTGCACGAGCGCTCTTTTTTCACTTTCTACAATTGATGATAAAAAACCGCTCCCTTCCGTTGCTGGGTGTAATACAATATCAGACAGCATAGACAGTGCTTTTTCAAACAACGGCGGTGCATCTTGTAAATATGTTTCGTTGGCAATATCCACATAAATAGAGATGATATGATCTTCCCCTTTTTTACTTACATCTACCGCCAGAGAAGAACCGTACAACTCCTCTAAATATTGGCGAAGACGAATTACAGATGGTAGTTTTTCTGTTGCACTTTGCAATACATATGGTAATAAAGCACGCTCTGTCACCGTTTCTTCATTTAAAGGTGCTTTAAAGCGAAATACAAATGTATTTGTTTTATATTTATCTGTCGGAATCATATGTACACGTAAACCACCTAGTTCATGCATTTGCTGTTCCATCAGTTTCATTTTATAGCCCTCCTTTACGTATGTAGGAATATTC
>NZ_JBFTMC010000038.1:0-32935 GCF_056396765.1 Bacillus sp. 05T22 | reverse complement strand
TCATTATACACAGCAAGCTGGTGATGGGTATGCTGCGTATATTGGTGGTATGAGTGCACAAGCAACGCATGCAATGAATGAATGGTGGGGCAAGAGTGGAATGGGGACAATGCCTCACGCATTGATTCAAATGTTTAATGGAGATGTTGTAGAAGCTGCAAAAGCGTACTATAAAAAGTTTCCAGAGGATGATTTAGTTGTACTAATTGACTACAATAATGATGTGATTACAGATGGTCTTCGTGTTGCACGTGAATTCGGCTCAGAATTAAAAGGTGTACGCATTGATACATCACGTACAATGATTGATCAGTATTTCATTCGTCATCCAGAAGTACTTGGCACATTTGACCCGCGTGGTGTAAATCCATCCCTTGTTTTCGCGCTTCGTAAAGCGCTTGATGAAGAAGGGTTCCAGCATGTAAATATTGTTGTAACTGGTGGATTTGATGAAAAACGTATTCATGAATTTGAAGCGCAAAATGTTCCTGTAGATCTATACGGAGTGGGCAGCAGTTTATTAAAAATGAACATTGGTTTTACAGGTGATAATGTAGAATTAAATGGAAAACCAGAAGCGAAAGCTGGACGTAAATATCGTCCAAACCCACGTTTAGAGCGTGTTCAACTAGAAAAAAGAGAAGATATGTAAGAAGAGGAAAAACTGATAGGGAATTGACCCTATCAGTTTTTCTGTTATCATAGTATAACGGATTGTTTTTTGCTATAATAAGTTTGTTATGGACATATAAGAAGTACGTACGTGTTTATCCCGATTGGTGAGAGCTAATGAAAGTTCCGCTGTATCGAGAATGTATGATGATTACCAAAATAAGAAAAGATTCATATACTGTCTTATAGATAGGCCGTTGTATTAGTTCGAAATGTTGGAGGTTCTTTAAGATGACAGTTTACCATTTTGTAGGAATTAAAGGAACAGGAATGAGTTCATTAGCACAAATTCTTCATGACATGAAGCATACTGTTCAAGGTTCTGATTTTGAAAAACGTTTCTTTACACAAGTAGCTTTGGAAAAGCGTGGTATCTCCATCCTTCCTTTTGATAAAAGTAATGTAAAAGAAGGACAAGTGATTATCGCAGGAAA
This sequence comes from Bacillus sp. 05T22, assembly GCF_056396765.1. NCBI lineage: Bacteria > Bacillati > Bacillota > Bacilli > Caryophanales > Bacillaceae > Bacillus > Bacillus sp. 05T22. The sequence goes on along the minus strand of NZ_JBFTMC010000038.1, from coordinate 31,829 downwards.
TGCGTTCCCTGATACGCATGAAGAGATTGTAGCAGCGAAAGAGTTAAATATCCCAGTACACCGTTACCATCATTTTTTAGGGAATCTTATGAGTAAGTATACAAGTGTTGCTGTAACAGGTGCACATGGAAAAACATCAACAACCGGCTTGTTAGCCCATGTAATGCAAGGTGCACACCCAACGTCTTACCTTATTGGAGATGGAACAGGGCATGGGGTAGAAAATAGTAAGTATTTTGTGTTTGAGGCATGTGAGTACCGTCGTCATTTCTTGTCTTACTATCCAGACTATGCAATTATGACAAATATTGATTTTGACCATCCAGATTACTTTACAGACATTAATGATGTATTTAGTGCATTCCAAGAGATGGCACTTCAAGTGAAAAAAGGAATTATTGCATGTGGTGATGATGAAGAACTGCAAAAAATTCAAGCGAAAGTACCTGTTATTTTCTATGGACTTGGTGAAGATAATGATTTCCAAGCACGTAACATCCAAAAGAGAACAGATGGTACTGTATTTGATGTGTTCGTTCGTAATACGTATTATGAAACATTCAAAATTACAGGTTACGGCAATCACAGCATATTAAATGCATTAGCAGTTATCGCGCTTTGTCACTATGAAAATGTTGATGTAGAAGCAGTAAAACATCAATTAACAACGTTTGGAGGCGTAAAACGTCGCTTTAATGAAAAACCGATGGGAGAACAGGTCATCATCGATGATTATGCACACCATCCGACAGAAATTAACGCAACGATTGAAGCTGCTCGTCAAAAGCATCCAGAGCGTGAAATTGTCGCTGTCTTCCAGCCGCACACATTCTCACGTACAGAAAAATTCTTAGATGAGTTTGCGGAAAGCCTAAGCAAAGCTGACCAAGTATACCTATGTGATATTTTCGGATCAGCACGTGAAAACAAAGGTGACTTAACAATTCAAGATCTGCAAAAGCGTATTGATGGTGCAGAATTGATTACCGATACAACAACGAATGTATTAAAGAAACATAAAAACGGCGTTCTTATTTTCATGGGCGCAGGCGATATTCAAAAATTCGAAGCGGCTTACGTGAAAGAAGTGCAAGTTGCGGAGAAGTAATAAAGCGAAGACGTGCAGCGGTGGCTGCACGTCTTTTTCATGTCGATTGTTGTAGAATGGTCGCTATATTTTAATAAGATCTGATATATTGATGATGTATGTTCGTATAAGTCAGATTTAATTTCTAACACGTGCTGTTCTCTTATTTCTACAGGTAAATTCATTAAAGGTTGATTAAAATCATGTAAGAAATAAGTAACATATTGAGCTGCAAAAAGCACATCTTTGTTCATTTCTTATCATCCCCTTTTGCTAGTAACATGAGAGCGTGGTAAACTGCATCATAATCTTCTAAACGATTATGTAAAACTTCTCTCCCTTCATCTGTAATCCGATAATATTTTCTTTTCGGTCCATCACCTGATTCTTCCCAATAGGAAAGAGCCCAATCGTTTTTTGTAATTCGATTTAATATAGGATAAATCGAACCATTTGGGATATGAAATACAGGGATTTCTTGTAAAGCACTTGTAATTTCATATCCATACATAGGTTTCTTACTTATTAAAGACAAAATTGCGATTTCAAAAACACCTTTACGTAACTGAACAACCCAATTATCATTTTTTTCCATACTTTAACTATATATGATTCCAATCTATATATTAATCATATATAGTTGTTTTATTTTTACGTGTTGACCTAGAGTTAACTCTAGGTTGTAAAATAAGAATGTGAAAAACAAGGGGGAGATAACATGTATAAGATTGGTGAAGTAGCAGAGTTAACGGGGATGAGTATTCATACGCTTCGCTATTATGAAAAATTAGGGTTATTACCACCGCCAACACGAAATAGTGGTATTCGCCAATATACAGAAGTTGATGTACACTTGTTAAAATTTTTATATTCGTTAAAACAAACAGGTATGTCACTAGAGGAGATGGCGGAGTTTGCAAGTGATGGCTGCATTATAGAAGAGATTAGACAAAGAAAAGAGGAAGTTCCTGCGAAGGTGAAAAAGCGCATTGCGATTTTAACAACGCATTTAGATCGCTTAAAGGAGCAACAAGAGCAATTAAAGCGTGTAGTAGAACTAACAGAGGAGAAATTAGAAATTTATTACGGTTTTTTAGATGGCAAAGATGTGGAGGGTGACAATGAAAAATAAAGTATATGTACAGTTGTTAGGATTTGCGATATTTACAGGCGGAACGTTCAATGCTTCCAAATACGCAGTACAATATTTTTCAGCGGTTCACATCGCAGCTTGGCGTTTTGGAATTGCTGCTTTTATGATGCTGAGTATCTTAATGATAAGAAAAAACCTTGAGAGGGAAGTGTGGAAACAAAATATTGGTTATTATATTTTGCTTGGTATAGTGGGTGTATTTGGATTTAACTTCTTTTTAGGAATGAAACATACAGAAGCGATAAATGGTTCGCTTATTATGGCAACGAATCCGCTTGTTACGACGATATTAGCAAGGTTAATTTTGCGAGAAAAAATTGTGAGACAGCAAGTAATTGGAATGGGTTTCGCATTACTTGGAGTTGCTTTTGTTATTACACAAGGATCATTTTTGGTGATACAAAATTTAGCATTTTCAAAAGGGGATTTCTATATTTTATTAGGGAATATTTGCTGGGCATTGTATGGTGTGTTAGGTAGGAAGTTTATTAAGAACGGAAGTCCAATACAAACAACGACATATACAATGACTGTTGGAGCGCTTGCTTTCCTTATTGTATCTCTCACGCAAAAGAGTGTAGTGCCTATTTCAGAAATTCCTCTATTAGCATGGCTTTCTATCTTATTTATGGCGATTGGAATGAGTGTGCTCGGCTATCTTTGGTGGAATAAAGGAATCGTACAAATTGGAGCAGCAAAAACATCTTTATTTTTTAATTTAGTTCCCGTTGTTACAATGCTTGTTTCTTTTGTAGAAGGAGTGATTATCACAATCTCGCAATGTTTAGGGATGATTTTAGTCATTACAGGTGTTCTATATTCTTCCGGTTTTCTTGCTATAAAATCCAAAAAAGAAAGTGTGAATATATAACCCTTAACATTTTATAATTAGAAATGTTAGAATAATAAGAAAAGTGTTAGAGGGGGATAGAGCAATGTTTACACTTCGAGTCGATGATGAAATCAAACTTCAATTGTTAGAAAAACATCATAAAGAAGAATTGTATCAATTAGTGGATCGAAGCAGGGAGCATTTAAGAAAATGGCTTCCATGGGTAGAGGGGACAAAATCTGCTGATGCATATGACGAAATTCTTCCGATGTGGCTAAAGAAATATGCGGATGGAAACGGTTTTGAAACAGGTATACGTTATAAAGGAAAGCTCGTTGGAATGGTCGGTATTCACGAGGTGAACTGGGCTAAGAAAGCAACAAGTCTTGGATACTACCTTGCAGAAGAAGCAGGTGGAAAAGGAATTATGACAAGGAGTGTAAAAGCGGTACTTCGATATGCGTTTGAAGAACTAAAATTGAATAAGATAGAAATCCGTTGTGGGGTAGAGAATCAGAAAAGCCGTGCGATTCCGGAGCGACTTGGCTTTAAGTTAGATGGAGTTATGCGTGATGAAGAGTGGCTTTATGACCATTTTCATGATCTTGCTGTGTATAGTTTACTAGCTTCAGAATGGAAGGAGATTCGATGAGCGATACGATTTGCATTCAGTCATATGAAAGTAAGTACCAATCTGAAGTAGTCGATTTAATTATTCACATTCAGCAAAAAGAATATAACGTACCAATTACAAAGGAAGAGCAGTCAGATTTACAGGAAATTGAGCAGTTTTATCAAAGGGACAACGGAAGTTTCTGGGTAGCAACACATGATGGGAAAGTAGTTGGAACTGTAGCCTTATTGGATATTGGAAATAAGCAAGTAGCCTTGAGGAAAATGTTTGTGAAAAAAGAATTCCGGGGGAAGGTGTGGAATACCGCGAGCAAGTTGCTACAAACGGCTATCTCTTGGGCAAAAGAAAGAGAATTAGAAGGAATTTATCTTGGAACAACAGTACAATTTTTGGCGGCACATCGCTTCTATGAGAAAAATGGATTTCAGAGTATGAAAGTGGAAGAGTTACCAGGGAGTTTTCCGGTGCTGCAGGTAGATAAGAAATTTTATAGGTATGGTTTGTGAAGAATAGAGATCATTCAAATCGAGAATGATCTTTATTTTTTTGTTAAGGAAAATGGAAATGATGGTATAATTTAGGTGAGAGGTGATGGTATGAAATTTCCTATCCAAAGAAGCACACCAATTATGATTTTTGTAAGTGCAATGTTAATTCTTATGATTGTTTTACCAATCGGGATGTTGATTATGAATAAAGGAAACTGGGGATCGGCACTTATAGGAGGCGCAATTTGCCTCATTGTAAATGTACCGCTTGTTTGGGACGTATTTATTAAGAAATATACAGTCGAAAATGGTGTATTGAAATATGGCATATTGAACGAAGACGTTACACTATCTGATATAAGAGTGGTGCGTCAAGTTGGAAAATCACTCGAAATTACAACGAACCGATACAAAGTCCATATGATTGCTATGCCAACAGATAAAGAAAAGTTGTTGTCACTCATTCAAGAAGCGAATCCACATGTGAAAATAGATTTAAAAGCATAATGGAGGACGAGGAATGAAACATTTTCGGCTGTTATTTTGTTTTGAATTATTGATGGTACTGGTCGTTTGTGTTAGAGGGTATGTTCGTTGGGAGTGGCCGTTGTATTTGTCGATAGGTGTAGGCATTTTAGCAGTTGTACTTTTGTTTTATTACCATTCTCGTCAAATCAGAAGCAAAGGACAGGAAGTGGAGAAATAATATCGACCGTCCGATAAAACGCGACATACCAAAAGAGCTCTCCCACCAAAAGGAGAGCTCTTTCACATTTTATTTTAAGTTCTCAGGATTTAAAGTTTCTAATTCAGGTACAACGAAGCGACCGGCTTTACGGATTAATACGTCGTCGAAGTAAATTTCACCGCCGCCGTATTCAGGGCGTTGGATGCATACTAAATCCCAGTGGATGTTAGAGTTGTTGCCATTCCATGCATCGTCATAAGCTTGTCCAGGTGTAAAGTGGAAGCTACCGTCGATTTTTTCATCAAATAGGATATCACCCATTGGATGTAAGATGTATGGATTTACGCCGATTGCGAATTCGCCAACGTAGCGCGCGCCTTCATCTGTATCAAAGATTTTATTGATGCGTTCTGTATCGTTTGCAGTTGCTTCAATAATTTTTCCATCTTTGAATTTCAACTGTACATTTTCGAATGTATAGCCATTGTATGGTGATGGCGTGTTATAAGAAACTGTACCGTTAACAGAATCGCGAACTGGTGCAGAGTATACTTCACCATCAGGAATGTTTAAATGACCAGAGCATTTAATAGCTGGAATGTCTTTAATAGAGAATGTTAAGTCAGTTCCAGGTCCAACAAGACGAACTTTATCTGTTTTGTTCATAAGTTCAACAAGGTTATCCATTGCTTTATCCATTTTGCCATAATCTAAGTTACATACTTCGAAGTAGAAGTCTTCGAATGCTTCTGTGCTCATTTTTGCAAGTTGTGCCATAGATGCATTTGGGTAGCGAAGAACAACCCAGCGTGTTTTTGGAACACGAATGTCTCTATGAACTTTTTTACCAACTGTTTGACCGTGGATCTTCATGCGCTCACTTGGAACGTCGGCTTGTTCGTTAATGTTATCGCCAGAGCGAAGACCGATGTAAGCGTCCATATCTTTCATTACGCTTGCTTCATATGCAGCGATTTGCTCGAAGTGTTCTTCAGTAGCGCCCATCAATAATGAGCGATCGACCCCGTGATCTTTCAATGAAACAAATGGGAAACCACCAGCTGCATAGGCTTCTTTTACAAGTGCAGTTACAAGTTCTTTTTGCAAGCCAAAGTTTTCAATCAATACTTTTTCGCCTTTTTGTAAGCGGATTGAGTAGTTAATTAAATTATATGCTAAAGTTTCAATACGTGCATCTTTCATATGTAAAGCCCCCCTACTAATTATGTATCCTTCCTTATTGTACCCTACTTGCTGGAATTTGTTTAATGATTTATGGTACATTTGACGAACAAGTGTGAAAATTCTAGTGGAATTGCAAGGATTAGAACGAAACGGAAAATGATTGTATAATAGGAGAAAGTATGAAAAAGATAAAGGAAGTGATGAAATGCAAGTTCTTTTATACGTAAGTGCAGCCATAATTGCAATTGCTTTTGCCATATTGGTGGTGTACACATGTAGAACGTTACTATCCGTTCAGAAGACGCTTGAAAATGTTGCAAGCACGCTAGAAGGTTTAGAAAAGCAAATGCAGGGGATAAGCGTAGAGACAGAGCAATTATTACATAAGACGAATGCATTAGCTGATGATATTCAGCAGAAATCTCAGTCATTAAATAAGGTAGTAGAAGGCGTAGATGGAATTGGAACAACAATTCATTCTTTAAATACGAAACTTCGCAATGTATCAGATTCTGTAACAAATGAAATTGAAAATAATGCAGACAAAGTTGCACAAGTTGTACAATGGAGTAGTGCAGCGATTGAAGTGTATAATCATTTTCGTGCTACTAGACAAGAGAAGAAATTAGAAAAAGCTGAGAAGAAGTTAGAGAAGGAAGAGAAAAAAGAGAAGCGTTCTAGACTTCCAATTCGTATGAGAGGTGAATAACATGAGCATGACAAAAATCGAAACAATGGAAGAGTTTGAAGCATTATTAGAAACAGCGGAACCATATATTCTTTTTAAACATAGTACAACATGTCCAATTAGCCAAGGAGCCTACGCAGAATTTGAGGCATATTGTCAAGATGCAAAAGAAACACCTGCTTATTATTTATACGTACAAGATGCAAGAGATGTTTCGAATCGTATTGCAGAGCACTTTGGTATTAAACATGAGTCGCCGCAAGTACTATACATAAAAGATGGAGTAGCGGTATGGCATACATCACATTGGAATATTAAGAAGCAAACTTTAGAAGAGAATGTGAAGTAGGGAGAAGTAAGCGGAGACGCTTGCTTCTTTTTTTAGGATTCATGAACTATATAAATACAGATTGAAAAACTGATCGAAAACCGTTCTTTTTAGGTGGAAGAGAGGATCTACTCATGCATAGAAGTGGTCAGAGCCTCTTCTGCTCCCATGCCAAGTGAAGACAAAGAGAGAAAACGAGTGAAGGTTGAGTATGCTTTATGTAAGTGAAAGGAAACAATATATATTTCAAATAAGAGAACGATTCCATTTACAGTGTATATCATGTGACAACCTGATATCTATCGGATATAATAAATTATCTTAACCATGATAATAAGGTAATCTGTATATATAACTTGAAAGAGGTGGCTTTCTTATGGCATCACAAGAATTAGATCATTTACGCTCTCAAATTGATCAAATGAACCTACAAATTTTAGAATTATTAAATGAAAGAGGTCGTCTTGTTCAAGAGGTTGGTAAGTTGAAAGAAGTACAAGGTGTGAAACGATTTGATCCTGTACGTGAGCGTAATATGCTTGATTTAATTGCTGAGAAGAATGATGGACCGTTTGAAACATCAACTCTTCAACATATTTTTAAACAAATTTTTCAAACAAGCCTAGAATTACAAGAAGATGATCACCGTAAAGCACTTCTTGTTTCACGTAAGAAAAAGCCAGAGGATACGATTGTTGATATAAAAGGTGAAAAAATTGGTGATGGCAATCCTCACTTTATTATGGGACCATGTGCGGTTGAAAGTTATGAGCAAGTGCGCCAAGTTGCGGAAGCAATGAAGGAACAAGGGTTAAAGCTAATGCGCGGCGGTGCATTCAAGCCTCGTACATCGCCGTATGATTTCCAAGGGCTTGGCTTAGAAGGCTTGAAGATTTTACGACAAGTGGCGGATGAATATGATTTAGCGGTCATTAGTGAAATTTTAAATCCGAATGATATTGAAATGGCATTAGATTATGTTGATGTGATTCAAATTGGTGCTCGTAATATGCAAAACTTTGAGCTGCTGAAAGCTGCTGGATCGGTGAAAAAGCCAGTATTGTTAAAACGTGGTTTATCAGCAACGATTGAAGAATTTATGTATGCGGCAGAATATATTATTGCACAAGGTAACGGAGATATTATTTTATGTGAGCGCGGCATCAGGACGTATGAAAAGGCAACGCGTAATACGTTAGATATTTCTGCTGTGCCAATTTTGAAGAAAGAAACACATTTACCGGTCGTAGTGGATGTAACGCACTCTACAGGACGACGTGATCTCTTATTACCAGCTGCAAAAGCAGCGATGGCAATCGGTGCTGATGCGGTTATGGCTGAAGTACATCCAGACCCGGCTGTTGCGTTATCCGATTCAGCACAACAAATGGATATTCCAGAATTCAATGAGTTTATGAAAGAATTAAAGGCATTTCGCGGTAGATAGTCAGAATGGCTTGTGGGGTCTATGCGATACTTGTTGTATAGGCTTTTTTGCAGAAAATGTTCTTTTTCACATAAAAAATACGAAAATAGGAGAAAAGAAGCGAATTTTTTCGAAACTTTTGCGGGAAAATATTGTATGAGCCTGCATTTTTATCGTATCATTAGTAAAAGGACTCGGGAGTGACATCTTCAAGTAGAGTTGATGTCTTTTTTTCATTTTAGTGAACCGATACATAAAGATAAATAACATAATATAGAAGGAGTGTGCGAAGAGATGAACGTAACAATCTATGATGTAGCGCGCGAAGCGAACGTTTCGATGGCAACCGTATCACGTGTTGTAAACGGTAATCCAAATGTAAAGCCTACAACAAGAAAGAAAGTATTAGAAGCAATTGATCGTTTAGGATATCGCCCAAATGCGGTAGCACGTGGACTAGCAAGTAAGAAAACAACAACAGTAGGTGTTATTATTCCAGATATCTCTAATACATTTTATGCAGAACTTGCACGTGGAATCGAAGATATCGCAACAATGTACAAATATAACATCATTTTGAGTAACTCTGACCAAAATAAAGAAAAAGAGTTCCATTTATTAAATACAATGCTTGGTAAACAAGTGGACGGTATTGTATTCATGGGTGAAGATATTACAGATACTCATGTAGAAGAGTTTAAAAAGTCTCCAGTACCAATCGTTTTAGCAGCATCATTTGATGAGAACAATGAAACATCATCAGTAAATATAGATTATATACAAGCAGCTTATGATGCAATGAAGCATTTCTTAGAACAGGGTCATAAACGTATTGGTTTTGTATCAGGCCCTTACATTGATAAAGCGGGAAGCGCAAAGAAATTACAAGGTTATAAAAAAGCTTTAGAAGAAGCTGGTATCGCTTATGATGAAAATCTTGTAATCGACGGAGATTACACATACGACTCAGGTCTAGAAGCATTTGAAAAGCTTTGGGAACTTGATCAAAAACCAACAGCAATCTTTGTATCTTCAGATGAAATGGCACTAGGTGTAATTCATGCAGCACAAGATGCAGGATTAAATGTACCAGAAAACGTAGAAGTACTTGGTTTTGACAACACACGCCTTGCATTAATGGTACGCCCGCAGCTTTCAACAGTTGTACAACCAATGTATGACATCGGTGCAGTAGCAATGCGTCTACTTACAAAATACATGAACAAAGAAAACGTAGAAGATCATACAGTTATCTTACCTCACCGTATTCAATTTAGAAATTCAACGAAGTAAGAATAGGAAAACTCACAGGGAACCCTGTGAGTTTTTATTTTGTTCTAATGATATAAGATGTAATTTCTTTCATTTACCGTCTTTAAATTTGTTGAAACGGAAAATATGACAGATCAGGTTGAGAAATATTCATTTTTTTCTGTTTTTCTTTTAAGGTAATTATTGGCTCGGAGTCACAAATAAAAAGTATGCGGGTACAATCATTAGTAAAATTGATCTCATATTGAAACGCTCCTCTCAAAAAAACAATGTATTAATAAATAAAATTTTAAAAACTATAATAGCTTTTTTTGTAAGGTTTTCATTAGAATATTTTCGTTTACACATGTTTTGTCAAGATTTGTTTTGTTGAGAAAAGTTATAATTTCCGTTTTTGGAAAATAATCACAAATTTAAAAATTGTGTTATATTGAGTTCGGGGAAAAAGGACAATAAATATAGGGGTGGATACTATGAAAAAAATGAATCGAGTTATCATTGCATTCTTAACAATTATTACGTTTGCAATCCCGGTAGGAATTGTTTCGGCAGCATCAGTAGCAAATGGGGAATTGATTTATAAAGGCGGACAAACGGATTCAAAAGTATACTCTGATATTAGAGATGCGAAGCCTACTAATAATAAAAAATATATGGTATGGGCAGCTGTAAAGGTTTGTGGCAACACATATTCATCTGGATGGAAAGCAGATCAAGCTTATAAAGATGCGGACAGAAAATGGTATTGTGATGAAACTTCGCATTACGACTACTACCAAAGATAATATCTAAAAAATTTTTGTCCTTTTCCCCCTTCCTAAATGTATTTTTAGGTTGAATATGATGTGCAGGAGGATAGTATGAAAAAATTATTATTTATCTTTCTAATTGGGCAGCTATTTCTGCTATCTTATATATTTAATAAATCCGTTTATGATATATATGAGTTGAATAATTTAGGAGATACCACTCTTGATGGTTATATTGTAGAAGATGTTTCCGGGAATAAGTTGAACGAATTGTATGAGGAAATGAATTCGGCATGCTTATCAAATAAAACGTGCCAATTACAACTTATCAAAACACCTGTATCTAAGTATAATCAGTTTATTTATGACATATATCATAGTCAGGAAAAGGATATAAATAAACCGAAATCAATTTCATCTGATACAGTTTTAAATTATCATCCATTAACAAAAGAAGATTTTGTTGATAGCAATGGCGTATTTTATACGAACTTATCATTGGATAGATTAAATGATTTATCGAAGAAAATAGGAATTACCATTAATCCGTATCATAACGATATTGCTTATAGTCAAATTGTTACATACAATATTTTAAACTTTGTTATTCTCTTCATACTGACACAATTAGTTTTATTGATTTATACATTTACAAGAATAAAAGTAAATGCGATTAAAAAGATGCTTGGTTATTCGAAATTTAAAATGGTACAAGCGTCATTAAAAGACTTTATATTCATGGAAAGCATCATACTTATTATTACACTAGGCGTTCATTTTCTATATTATGTATTCCTCGATAACGTTGTACCTCGTTATTTCTATTTATTGGTAGCGTTTTTAGTACTAGTGATTGCGATAAATGTTGTCATGCTATTGTTTACTCAAATTAGCTTAAGATTTATCGATATAAATTTGATGATAAAAAATAAAGTATATTCGAACAGGTTAAATTATATTTTATATGCAATTAAGATCCTCTTAATATTATCTATCACAGTTTCAATTTCTTCTTTTATCACGAATTACAGAGAGTATAAAGCTAAATCAAGAGATTTAGAGCGATATACGAAACTAGAGGGTTACTTTACATCGAATGGCTTTAACTCTAATGAGGATGAAAAAGTGCGAAATAATCCTAAATTAATAGCTGAATACGGTGAGGCTGTTAAGAAAATGTATCATCATTTTGATGAAAAAGAAAAGTTATATGTGAGTGATGCTTACATTCTTGAATTATTAAAACCGACATATTTAGAAATGAATGGTTTAAACAAAGAAGATTTATACACTTCTATAAAAGATAATTACATAGTAGTTAATGAAAGATATATACATGATTTTATGAAAATTAAGAATGAAGCAGGAATAAAAATAACAAATTTTCATGTAACAAAGCCTACAATCTTGGTGCCAGCTAAATATAAATCCCAAGAATCAAAAATTAAAAAGATTTATATTGAACAATATAATCAGTTACTGAATTATAATGAAAATTTTGGACTTCCTAAATCCGAATCAAAGAACATTGATAATGTAGAAGTTATCTATATTGCTAATAATCAGGAATATGAATTGTTAGGTAAAAATATGTCTGAAGATGATTCCGATATGAAACTGAAAGACACAATTATCATGATTGATCAAGGGAATTTTGGCAGCTTGTATTATTATGATCAGTTAAGTTCAGGTAACGTTTATTTTCATTTAAACCAAAGGGATGAATTTAGCCAAATACTTGCGAAGCATCATTTAAATAAACTTGTGAACGTTGGTACACTGTTAACACCTTATATGGATAAAGTGCATTTTGTAGAATTTATTATGTACAATTCTTTCGTCTTCACACTACTATTCTTATTTACATTAATTTTTGTAATTTGTATTTCAAATTATGTAGATATTGTCTCGAATAGTAAAAGGTACGCAATCCAATATATTTATGGATACAGTGTAATGAAAACATTTAAATTACATTTGATTGTATATGTGATGTTGTTAGGGATGACTCTTATGAATGTATTTATAGAGTTTAACATTCCGTTCTATCTTGTGATACTTGTAGTTGATTTTATTATTTTATTGTATTTTTATAAGAAGATTATTAAAAACGATACGCACAAAATCGTTAAAGGTGGATAAAGATGGAGATTATAAAACTCGTGAACGTTACGAAAACATATGAAAAGGAAGAAGTACTTTCAAATATTCATTTAACTGTAGAACAAGGTGAAATGATCGCAATTACTGGTAAAAGTGGAAAAGGAAAAACGACTCTCTTAAATATTATTGGCTTAATTACGAAAAAAGATAAAGGAGATTTATTGTTATTTGATACAAAAAATCCGTCGATTCATTCGAAAGAAGCGATGATGTTCAGAAGGGAAAAGATAGGTTATTTATTTCAAAATTATGGGCTAGTTGATGATGAAACGGTAAAATGGAACTTAAATTTGGCCCTAGAATATAAGAAGTTAAGTAAAAAAGAGAAACTCGAAAAAATTGATACCCTTCTTAATGAGTTTGGACTATCTCACTTGAAAGAAAAAATGGTCTATCAATTAAGTGGTGGGGAGCAGCAACGAATTGCAATCATAAGACTAATTCTACAAGAAAGTGATTTAATACTAGCAGATGAACCTACCGCTAGCTTAGATGCTGAAAATGAAAAAGTAATACTAGAGTATTTGAAACAATTGAATGAAAAAGGAAAAACAATAGTAGTTGTTACACATAATCAAGATATATTGCCTTATTTTTCGCGTGTCATTCGTTTACATGAATTGTCTTAAAGATAGAGGAGAGTGCAGAGTTATGAGAAGGAATTTTCATAACTCTGCACTTTTCTATTACTCAAAGCAACTGATTCTTCTTAGCTGTACGAATAAAAAAGAATAACATGGATTATGATCTTAATTATTTTCAATAAACGTCCATAGTTCATCTGTATTACGTAAATTATTATCTATACACATTTGTGCAGTTATTTTGAATCCTGTTAACAAATCATCAATTTGTAAAGTATGATAATTCTCTATATCTCCTTCCCTCTAGCATACTCTTTTTAACAGTACTCCAACATTCATCCCCTTCCTCAAGCACGTGCAGGACATAGGGGGTCATTCACCAGTAAAATTTCCTACAATTACGAAATGTCATGTATAATAGAAAGAAAAGGTTTGTGAGGGGGGAAGAAAAGATGATCGTTCTTTGGATGATTACGCTTTGTATGACTACTGTTTTTGCATATATGACGTTAAAACAAAATGGTCTAAAGCGCTTTGTTCCAGGAAGTATTCTTGCAGGAATTGCCCTTATCACGTATGTAACTTCTATTTTTATTGAAAGTATTTCAGTGAATTTGAGCACAAGCTTCGTATTTGTTGCAATTACATTATTTGCAGGTTCTATTATGATATTAGTGGTTGCCGGTATTATTTTGTTCATTCATATGAATTCGGAAACGCTATAAGATATAAAAAAGCATGTCCTATGTGGGCATGCTTTTTATCCGTTCAATTATGCGTTGTCTTTTGAAGCGTTTTGTTGTTTCAATAAGTCGCGAATTTCGCCAAGAAGTACTTCTTCTTTTGTTGGTTCTGGAATTTCTTCTTTCTTTTCTTCTTCTTTTTTGAATGTTAGCTTGTTGAAAACTTTAATAAATGCAAAGATAGCAGCTGCGATGATTAGGAAGTCAAAGATAGTTTGGATGAAGTTACCATACATAATAGCTGTTTTACCAAATGTAATTTTTAAACCTGTAAAGTCGATACCACCCATTAACATACCGATTAATGGTATGATAATGTCTTTTACTAAAGAACTTACGATTTTCCCGAAAGCAGCTCCGATTACAACCCCGACAGCTAAATCCATAACATTCCCTTTTAAAGCGAACTTTTTAAACTCGTTCCACATTTATAATTTCCATCCTTTCCACGATTCAGTATGAAACTTATAATTCCTATCAACATATTCTATAGAAGTTTTTGATAGAAATAAAGGGGAAATGGGAATGAAAGTAAATTCTGAAAAATGTATCCGTTTCCTTCTATAAAATCCAAATTATGTGATTTTCATTTCGGTAGATTGTAGTAATGAATCTAGCATTTGTTGGGATTTTAATCCTTCTACTCCATCAACTAGTGGCTTTGTATCCCCTTGTACACAATTGATGAAATGCTGCACAGCATCTTCAAAACCACGCTGCTTTAATGTCGTTCCCCATGAAGGTGAACCGCTTTGTGTAATGCGATTATCTTGTTCAACCTCTAGCGCATTCATGTTTTTTACACGAATGATTTTCCCTGTTGTGACAAGTTCGATTTGTTCTAGATTTGTACCAGCATGGCGATGCATAGCGGTAGAKAGTAATGTACCAGCTGAACTTGTATACGTATGATGGCCATAAAGGAGTTCATTTTTTTCGTTTGTTTGCAGCATATTATGAACAACGCGAAGATTACCATTTGCTAACCAGCGTGCTGTATCGACGATGTGTAAATAATCATCAAGCATTGTAAAGTCATATGTATATGGACCAACTTTGTTTGTGCGATGTTTTTCAATACGAATCCATGAAATATCATTTGCTTGTTCTTTTGCTGTAACATACATAGGGACAAATCGACGGTTAAAACCAACCATTAGTTTACGATTATGTTTTTCACTCAGTTCCACTAATCTTTCTGCTTGCTCGACCGTAGCAGCTAATGGTTTGTCAACGTAAACATCGATTCCTTTTTGAAGAAGTTCGGAAACGATTTCATAATGTGTTGCAGTGGAACTATGGACAAACATTGCATCGCATTCTGAAGCGAGAGTTTGTAAGCTAGTGAAGTCTTGAATACGATATTGCTTACAGATTTGTTTGCGTTTTTCAGCATTTGGTGTAAACGCTCCTGTAAATATCCAATCTGTTTCTTTTGTAAGAGTTGGAAGATAAGCTTTTTGTGCGATGCTACCTAGCCCTATCATACCAATTCGAGGTTTATTCATATAGTTTCCCACCCTGCTATGGATTTTTATAAGTTGTATAGTTGTATAGCAACTATACTGTAGCATACGTATTAGAAGGAAACAAAGATTAAAGTTTTGATATACCCGAAGTACTCTTTTACTGCAAGCACTTCGGATGATTATATTAAAAAGCCGTTCAGTTCAAGTGAATTAGTTGCAAGAGTAAAAGCACATATCGCTCGTTATGAACGATTATCTGGAAATATGATCAAGCAGCAAGTGATTTAGTACTTGCTGCTTTCATGCTGTAATGGTTTATAGAAAGTTTTAATAATAGACGAAAAATAATCGCTTTCTTCTAAAAAAGGATAATGGTTGCTATGCTCAAACGGAATAAAGATAGAACCAGGTATACCTTTGTGCATCTCGATAGAATATTGCACTGGACATTGAACGTCATGATTTCCACAAATGATTAATGTTTTTGCTGTAATAGATGAAAGCTGATCTCTTAAGTCGAATTGTGGGTATTCGTTAGCGAAAGCGTTCATCCGACTTACAGCCATTGTTTTATAAATCGGTTTCGAGAAGTATGTTTTATAGCGTTCTGGCTCATATAAAGATAATTTTGTTCGTTCAGCTGATAATACACTTCGCTCTTTTGGAGTAAGATTAGGGAGTTTCAATTCTTCCATAATGTCTTGCATGTATTGAAATTGTGGATGATTCGGATGGTAAATGCAATCGGATGTTTCTGTATAGTTACTAGCAGCAGCACCTACAACGATTAAGGATTGTAAAGAATTTGGATAAGTCACGGCATATAGGAGTCCAAGCATACCGCCTGTAGAATGACCAGCGAAATGCCATGATGAAAATTGCAATGCGTCTTTTAGTGCTTCTAAATCTTCAATTGCTTCGCTCAAGCTCAATTCAGTTTCCTGTGTAGCTTTTACAGAATGACCAGCATCTTTTAAATTAATAAGAAATACACGGTGAGTACGAGTAAAGCTCTCTGCAAAATAATCACCAGTTTCATTAAACTGTGAATAATGATGTGTAACACAAAGTGGTTCACCATCGCCTTTTATAAATACTTCAAAAGTACCACGCTTTGTATGTAAGCGTTTTTGTTCCCACATAAATATCACCTTTCATAAAAAAGAATAGGAGAAAGTCCCCTATTCTTATCATTTAATATAAAGCCTTTTTCGTATTATTCCGAATAATTTCAAGGGATTTTGCCACTGTTAATGCATTTTTTTCTTCAATTTCTGGCTTTCGAGGGATAGGACTATACATGTTGTTAGGGTCTTCCCATGTGAGGGGAAGTTCAATAGGTGCTTGTCCTTTCCAAGCTTCAATCCATTCTGGGGGAAGATAACCTGAGATGTTTTGGATATTGTTCATTTCGAGCCAAATGAGTGCCCATGCTCTTGGAACGACGCGCCATATATCATAGCCGCCACCACCAACGGCGATCCAGCGTCCGTCGCAGTATTCATTAGCGATTTCATGAGCAAGCTTTGGAATTTCACGATAAATTTGCATCGTTGCACAAAGGTGAGTAAGAGGATCGTAATAATGTGCATCGGCTCCGTTTTGCGTTAAAATGATATCCGGTTTAAAGTAAGCTGCGACTTCTTTTACCACGGTACGATAAGATTGTAAAAAAGATTCGTCTTCTGTAAAGGCATCGAGTGGAACGTTAAAAGAATAACTATAGCCAACACCTTGACCGCGCTCGTTTACAGCGCCGGTTCCAGGAAATAAATAGCGCCCAGTTTCATGTAGTGAGATGGTGCAGACGTTAGGGTCATCATAAAAGGACCATTGTACACCATCACCATGATGGGCATCTGTGTCAATGTATAAAACACGCAATCCATATTTTTTTTGCATATATTTTATAGCAATCGAGCTATCGTTATAAATGCAAAAACCAGATGCTTTACCGCGAAATCCGTGGTGCAGGCCACCACCTAAATTTAATGCGTGCTTTACTTGACCTGAAAGAACGGCATCTACAGCCGTTAATGTACCGCCAACAAGTAATGCGCTCGCTTCATGCATATTTGGAAACATCGGTGTATCTTCTGTTCCAAGACCATATGACATGGCGATTGATCTTTCTAATTTTCCTTCTCCAGCACGTTTTACCGCATTTATGTATTCCTCTGTATGAATGAAAGCAATCTCCTCATCTGTTGCCATTCGCGGTGGAATAACTTGAGAAGGGTGAATCAGCCCACTCTTTTCTAGTAAATCGTAGGTGAGTGTAACACGAAGCTGATTAAAGGGATGTTCAGGGCTAAAGGAATAGCCCCGAAAATCATCTGAATAAATGAAGGCACTCTTCATGCCTGCATCCCCATTATGTTTGGCCATAAGACATGATAACCTTTTTGCTCTAATGTTTCGATCACTCTTAGAGGATTCATCGTTTGAATGCGGAAAACGAGTACTTTATCATTCTCATCTCTTGCTGGATAGACGAGAACGCTCACAATATTAATATGTAAATCACTAAAAATAGCAACTACCTTTCCGAGAATACCAGGTTCATTTTTCACTTGAATTTCAATTTGTGAACTTGGCTGATGGGCACCTGTTAGTTTCACGAGTGTATGTAATACTGTGGATTCTGATATGATTCCAACAAGCTTTCCGCCCTTTGTAACAGGAAGACAGCCAATTTTATTTTCAAAAAATAGTGTTGCAATTTCCTCTACAAAGTCAAGAGGATGGCATGTCATTACCGGTTGTTTCATAATTAGCTTAATCGGTTGCTTAAGTGTATCCATTGAAACTTGTTCATCAAGAATCGACGGACTCGCATCGCGTACGTCGCGATCAGAAATAATACCGACTACATTGTTCTCATGATTAACAATGGGAATGTGCCGAATGCTTTTCGCATTTAATGTGCGCAGTGCTGTTTCTATCGTATCATCTGGGTGCAGTGCGATTACATCATGATTCATAATTTCTTCTACAATCATTCCATATGCCCCTTTCTTAATACATAAAACGATTTTTAAAGCGTAAACGGTCAAAATCTTGGATGGAATTTGTATCGACGCGGTTGCCGATACGAACCATTAAACAGTTAGCTGGGTGGGAACAAATTTCTGGATCATCTGTTGCCATCCACTCTAGTCCGCCGGCATTCATCATCTTTTCCATTACTTTACGGTATTCCCAAACATTTAAACCAGTTTGTTTTAAATCCCAGTGCCAATAATATTCAGTCGTTAATATAATATAATCTTCCATATGATCATCCATCATCGAAACCTCTAATAGATTTTTTCCAACCGAGCATCCGCGGAATGCGGGAATGACTTCAATTGCTCCGAGTTCAATTAAGTTTTCCATGTTTCCTTCTGACCATCGTTCTAGCGGATCAGGATATAAATATGTAACATATCCGACAATTGTTTGGTCATGTCTTGCGATAATGAGACGAGCTTCTGGTAATTTAGAAATTTCGACAATCGCTTTATATTGTTGATCAGCGGGACGAAAGGCAACTAAGTCTGGATGAAATTCACACATTTCAAGATTATGGGTAGATACAGGACCTTCAATGATTAAGGTTCCTTGCGTTGTTTTTAAGTTTCTTGCATTATATATTTTTTTATGAATCAATGTTTTGCTCACCACCTTGAGGGTTTGTGAATCTACTATATATTATCGTACTTTATAATATATGCGATGTGAATCGAATTTTGTCAGTAAAAATTTGTCTAAAAATCAACAAATATACTGAAAATTTTAAATAATATCATTATAATAGATAATAGAATACATAGGAGGGGGATGTAAAGTATGAAAGTAGAAACGCTTCCAGTTATTAAAGGAGAAAATAATTTGCCCGATTATGAAGAAACATATGCAGGTTTCAACTGGGAGGAGGTTAATAAAAACTTTTCTTGGTATGAAACAGGCCGAGTAAATATGGCATATGAGACAATTGATAAACATGCGAAATCTGATCGAAAAAATAAAGTGGCACTTTATTATCAAGATGGAGTGCGCAAAGAGAAATATACATTTAAAGAAATGAAGGAGTTTTCCAACAAAGCGGGAAATGTCCTGAAAAACTATGGTGATGTAGAAAAAGGAGATCGCGTTTTTATTTTCATGCCGCGTTCACCAGAATTATATTTCGCACTTCTTGGTGCAGTGAAATTAGGAGCAATTGTTGGTCCGTTATTTGAAGCATTTATGGAAGGAGCGGTGCGCGATCGTTTAGAAGATAGCGAAGCGAAAGTGTTAATTACAACGCCTGAATTGTTAGAGCGTGTTCCGCTTAATGATTTACCAGCGTTAAAAACAGTCTTTCTTGTTGGAGAGAATGTAGAAGAAGGCGGAAAACTTGTTGCGTTTAATCCATTATTTGAACAAGCTTCTAACAAACTACAAATCGAATGGTTAGACCGTGAAGATGGATTAATTCTTCATTATACGTCCGGTTCTACAGGGAAGCCAAAAGGTGTTCTTCATGCGCAAAATGCAATGGTGCAGCATTATCAAACTGCAAAATGGGTGCTCGATTTAAAAGAGGACGATGTATATTGGTGCACAGCTGATCCAGGTTGGGTAACAGGAACTGCTTACGGGATTTTTGCACCGTGGTTAGTAGGTGGATCAAATGTCGTTTTAGGAGGGCGTTTTAGTCCAGAGGCATGGTACGAAGCACTGCAAGATTACGGTGTAACAGTTTGGTATAGTGCGCCAACAGCATTCCGCATGTTAATGGGAGCTGGCGAAGAAGCGATTAAGAAATACGATTTATCAGCACTCCGTCACGTACTAAGTGTTGGTGAGCCGTTAAATCCAGAAGTAATTCGCTGGGGAATGAACGCATTTGGCCTTCGTATTCACGATACATGGTGGATGACAGAAACAGGGGCACAAGTTATTTGTAACTATCCTTGTATGGAAATTCGCCCCGGATCAATGGGGAAACCAATTCCAGGTGTGAAAGCAGCGATTGTTGATAACGAAGGAAATGAAGTACCGCCATATACAATGGGGAACTTAGCGATTGCTAAGGGCTGGCCATCGATGATGCGCGCAGTTTGGAACAATCCGCAAAAATATGAATCTTACTTCATGCCAGGAGATTGGTATGTATCAGGTGACTCTGCTTATATGGATGAAGATGGATATTTCTGGTTCCAAGGGCGTATTGATGATGTCATTATGACTTCTGGTGAGCGCGTTGGTCCATTTGAAGTAGAAAGTAAATTAATTGAACACGCTGCGGTAGCAGAAGCTGGTGTAATCGGTATTCCAGACCCAGTGCGCGGTGAGATTATTAAAGCGTTTATCGCACTGCGCGCAGGTTATGAAGCATCTGATGAATTAAAAGAAGAGATTCGTCAATTTGTGAAAAAAGGCTTAGCAGCTCATGCAGCGCCAAGACAAATTGAATTCCGAGATAAACTACCGAAAACGAGAAGTGGTAAAATTATGCGACGCGTGTTAAAAGCATGGGAGTTAAACTTGCCAACAGGCGATTTATCAACAATGGAAGATTAACAGAGAAAGGTCTGAACGTATTATTTCGTTCAGACCTTTCTTTTTTGTGTTATCATAAGAAAAATAACTTATATATACGTGTTAAAGGGGATGCTATTATGAAAACAGAAAAAGAAAAAATGATACAAGGTGAAATGTACGTACCGGCTGATCCAGTATTAGTACAAGACAGGGAGCTGGCTCGTATATTAACAAGAAAATTAAATGAAACACCGGAAACAAAATCTGAAGAACGTAGTTTGCTAGTAAAAGAATTGTTTGGATCCATAGGAGACAACATTCATATTGAATCTTCTTTCAAATGTGATTACGGCTATAACATTCATGTTGGAGAAAACTTTTATGCTAATTTTGATTGCGTCATTTTAGATGTCTGTCCAGTCACAGTCGGTGAGAACTGTATGTTAGCTCCAGGAGTTCACATTTACACCGCAACACACCCACTTGATCCCATTGAACGTATCAGTGGCAAGGAATTTGGGAAACCAGTAACAATTGGGAATAACGTTTGGATTGGTGGAAGAGCTATTATTAACCCAGGGGTTACGATTGGAGATAATGCGGTGATTGCTTCTGGTGCAGTTGTAACGAAGGAAGTTCCTGATAACGTTGTAGTTGGTGGGAATCCTGCGAGAATAATTAAAAAAATAAAATAAATTCTTTTGAACCATTTGCCTCTGTCGGTTGTATAAGTTTATGACATGATAGATTAGGAGGCGACCTACATGCTAATTGGATTTATTGTTTCAGGTGCTGTAGTAGTTATTATGATGATTGTTATTCTTGGAATTGTGATACCTTTTGATAGGAAATATATCGTTCGAACAAACGGATATAAAATTGATTTTACAAAAACAAAAATATATTTTCGCTGGAATGTATTTGATACAATTTCTGTCTGTCTTGCGGTGTATGCGTGCATATGCGTACAAGTATTAAATATTTTAGTCTCGAGCGGATTTACGGTTCAAAATCCATACGTCCAGTTTTTTACGAATCAATCACAAGTGTGGACACTTGTAGCAAGTGGGTACTTAATTAGCCGAATTTCTTTAACCTTAAAAGGAATAAAGGAGATTAAAAAACATGGCGCAGATTGGGAGTGAGGAAGAGCTCATGCTTGCGTATCAAAATGGGGATAAGCAAGCTGGAGAAAAACTATATGTTTTAATGAAACCAGCGCTATATACATTTTTGTATCGATTTAACCGTGATGAGCAATTGAGTATAGATCTCGTTCAAGATACATTTTTATCGTTAGAACGTAAGAAGCATATGTATGAGATTGAAAAGGGGAAAATTAAAACGTATTTGTTTCAAATCGGTTATCGCCTTATGATTAATAAATTGAATCGAAGAAAAAAGTGGCGCTCTCTTTTACCGTTTTTAGTACCAATACAGGAGAAGGAATTTTCAGAAGAAGACCGGCTCACCGTAAGAGAGGCGATTTTGAAAGTTCCTGAAGAGCAAAGGGCGGTCCTTATTCTTTCTTATTATCATGATATGCCGCAAAAGGAAATTGCAGAGGTTTTAGGTATTTCTGTAGGAACAGTGAAATCGAGACTTCATAATGGTATAAAGAAATTGAAACAATTGCTGGAGGTGGATGAAATTGAGTGAAAATCCCTTAAAAAAAGAGTATAAATTAAAGCAGCATTTAGATAGCGACCATGTAGAAATACTGGATTTTCCAAAAACGGTAAGTCGCTTCGATCGATTACTTGGATTCCTTGCCTCCCCAGCAAAAGATCCTGTGGAAGCGACTATTGGAAATGATTTATCGATTGTGTTTCATGTTTCACTATTAGTTGGTGTTCCAATCCTCTCCCTTATTACAATATTCATTGCGACTTTGTAAAGGAATGGAAGACTAAGAAACTCACGCCTCTATTTGACATGCCTATATAAATGATGGTATAAAGAAAAGTATATAAATAACTGAGCGTGGAAAGGGAGAAGTAGTGATCATTTCCCTGTTTTAGAGAGCTGATGGTCGGTGGAAATCAGCACATAGATGATCGCGAATTACGCCCCTAGAGCATCTTTTTTCGATTGAATCGTATTCAAAAGGGAAAAGACGGTGCTGAGCCGTTATGTGAATGAGGTGGCAGGTTTTTGCCTGCAACTAGGGTGGTAACGCGATGATCAAAATCGTCCCTTATTTGAGGGGCGATTTTTTTATGTTTTCACATTTCACGCTCTATTTAATTTAAAGGAGAGTATGTAGAATATGGGTATTTTACAAGATCTTGAGTTTCGCGGGCTAATTAATCAGCAAACAGATGCTGAAGGTTTACAACAATTATTAGAAAAAGAAAGCGTTAAATTATACTGTGGTTTTGATCCGACAGCAGATAGCTTACACATTGGTCATATGTTACCGGTATTAATGCTACGTCGTTTCCAATTAGCTGGTCATCAACCAATCGCACTTGTAGGTGGCGGTACTGGTATGATCGGTGACCCAAGTGGTAAAAAAGCAGAGCGTACATTAAATACGAAAGATACAGTTGCTTACTACACGGAAAGTATTAAAAATCAGCTTTCAAACTTCTTAGAGTTTGAAAATGTAGAAAACCCAGCAACGATGGCTAATAACTATGATTGGCTTGGTAACTTAGATGTAATTACATTCTTACGCGACATCGGTAAAAACTTCGGTTTAAACTATATGTTAGCAAAAGATACAGTAGCATCTCGTTTAGAGACTGGTATTTCATTTACGGAATTTAGTTACATGATTTTACAATCATACGACTTCTTAAACTTATATCAACAACACGATTGCCGTCTGCAAATCGGTGGTAGTGACCAATGGGGTAACATTACAGCTGGTCTTGAATTAATTCGTAAATCAGAAGAAGATGCGAAAGCATTCGGTTTAACAATTCCGCTTGTTACGAAATCTGATGGTACGAAGTTTGGTAAAACAGAAGGCGGCGCAATTTGGTTAGATCCAGAGAAAACAACTCCTTACGAGTTCTACCAATTCTGGATCAACACAGACGACCGCGATGTTGTAAAATACTTGAAATACTTCACGTTCTTATCTCATGAAGAAATTCTTGAGCTAGAAAAACAAGTATCTGAAGCACCAGAAAAACGTGCAGCACAAAAAGCATTAGCTTCTGAAATGACAAAACTTGTTCATGGCGCTGAAGCATTAGAGCAAGCAATTAAAATTTCTGCAGCATTATTTAGCGGTTCTGTAGCTGAACTAACTGCAAACGAAATTGAGCAAGGTTTCAAAGATGTACCATCTGTAGAACGCAGTGCAGAAGATACAGTATTAATCGACTTGCTTGTTGAAAGCAAAATTTCACCATCAAAACGCCAAGCGCGTGAAGATGTAACAAATGGTGCAATTTACGTAAACGGTGAGCGTACACAAGCATTAGATTATGTTATAACAGAAAAAGACCGTATTGAAAGTAAATTTACAATTATCCGCCGCGGTAAAAAGAAATATTTCTTAATTCGTTACTAATCAATACAGGTTTATAAAAAAAGGCTTTGGGGAGACATACTCCTCAAAGCCTTTTTGTTTTAATCTTCTTTCTATGTTCATACGGAAATCACAAGTGAGGAGTATGATATATGTATAAGATAAAAGAAAGGAGTGGTAAAAGAAAATGTCACTAGAAGCGCTCATCATCTTTTCTTTGCTAAATGCTAGTCAGCTTGCGGAGAATACACAAAGTGATGTACATAAAAATCCTAAAGATGCTTATGTGTATGTGGAGAAACAAGAAGATAAATAAACTTTATTTTATATATAAGAGTAAGTTAAAAAAAGGATGATAAAGATAGCGTTCGCTTTCGTTATCATCCTTTTTTAATAAGTGCTATAAGAACGAAAAAAGCCGATCCAAAGGATCGGCTTTACGTCATTAACGAGAGTAGAACTCCTTAGTATTAAAAACCCTTATATTATCAAGGTTTCGAGGCATGATTTTAAAAATCCCCCCCAAAAGTTCCCCCAGCTGTAAGTAAACTTGTACTAAATGCAGCAACTGACTCTTCTTCTAATTCCTTAAATGAATGACCATATATATCAAAAATCATTTGCGGTGTATTACCTAAACGATCAGCAATAACTTTTACTGGTATCCGCTGGCTAATTAATAATGTTGCATGTGTATGTCTTAAACCATGCGGAGTGATTTTTTTCAAAGTTGTATGTTTTAATATACGTTGAAAACTATACATTAAAGGGTTATCTGTTATAGGTGTTCCAGATTGATAAGATATGAAAATAAAATCATCATCGTTTAAGTGCAGGCCGAAAGAGAGCTTTGTTTTTTTACACCATGTTCTATATGCCTTCAATTGATTAATGAGAGTATCATCAATTAAAATCGTACGGAAGCTATTTTTAGTTTTTGGTGTGCGTGTTCCCTTGTTATCACGAGTGCGTTCTACAGTTAGAGTTTTTTCTTCGAAATTAATGTTTTTCCACTGTAAACCGAGTGCCTCACCTTTTCTTAATCCAGTGAAAGCAAGTAACAAAATTATGCTGTAGTTTGTGATGTTTTCGTGCTTTTTAGCAGCTGCTATGAATTCATTTAACTCTTCAGCTGTGAAGAAGTTTTCTACTGTCTTTTCTTCATTTGGTATTGTAATTTTATTAAATCTATTACGAGGGATAAGTTCATCATCCACAGCGGCATTGATTGCAATTTTAAAAAGTCTGTGGAAAAGTTGAACGGTACTAGGTTTATATTTCTTTAATAGTTCATTAATATAAACACGCTTGTAAGTTGATTTATCTAATTCAGCTAATTTATATTTACCGAGAAGTGGTTTCATTTGATATTTAATAGCATTTTCTCGTTGTGRACATGAAGAGATCTTCCATTCGTTTTTATGAGTTTCATACCATATATCTAACCATTCTGAAATAGTTAAATTGGAGTTTTTAACCTGTTTAACTTCGCCATTTAAGATACTTGTCTTAACTTCAAGTAGCCCTCGGTAAGCTTCATTTTCAGATTTATAACCCTGTTTGTATTTTTCTCGCCTTTTTCCCAGTGAATCGTAGTATCTATGCCTAAAACACCATAGTTTTACACCTTTGGCATTGAAATAATAGTATAATTCAGGATCTTTCTTTGTTTTATTTAGTTTCAYTATTTATCTACCCTTTCGTGCGTGAGCAAACGCTATTAAAAGGGAAAGGATATTTATAATTACTTAATTATGAAGTTTTCAATAAACTTTAAGATATCTTTTTTATTCTCACTAGTTAAGGTTTTTTTGTTATAGCAAATGTCTACATCCATCTGCAGTAGATAATGTAGATCAAATAGATGTTCATTTTTAGTAAGAATCTGATTTTCTACTCCGTCTTCTTCATCCATAATATTTATGAATTTAGGCACAAATGAAGTTAACGGTATTGTCTTTGAAGAATTAAAAGGATCATCAAAAATGTTACCAGGTATTTTATGAATTGCTTCTTTTATCTGCTCTTCTTTTTCTTCATTTGTTAAAGTTTCATCATTTTCGATAGTTGGATAACTAATATAACCAGCTAGATAAGACAGATAATTAAAATGAATATCTAATCCTTCAGCTATTTTTTCTAATATTTCTGCTGATGGTTTTTTATGACTACCTGTCTCTAATTGTGATAAATAAGGATGCGATATACCTGTTAATTCTGCTGCTTTTCTTAACGAAAGCTTTTTGTCCGTGCGAATCTTTTTTATATATTCACCTAATTCGATCTTAATCACCTTCTTTTATTTATTTGTCTAAATTTTACTTTAGGGTGGTATTTATGTCAAACAAATTTAAATTAATGGTTGACGTCGCCAAACAATAGGTTGTATACTATGACCAAGCAAAGAAAAAGTTGGTGAGCAAAAATGATTGAAATAAAATTGAAAGATGAAATAACAACTAGGCTTTTAATCGCCAAAACAGGTAAAAGCTTAAGAAGTTTTTCTAAAGAAAATGGTTTCTCTCATGCTTATTTAAGTCAAATTTTAAAAGGGGATCGTAATCCATCACCAGTAGTAGCGACAAAAATTTCTAATGGTTTGAATCTCAAAGTAGAAGATATTTTTTTTATCAAAGTGGTTGGTGACAGCAAACAAAGCGGAAGGGAGATTCAATATGGAATTAGCAACAATCAATGTCGATGTTGACCAAAAGCAGTTGCGTGATTACATCCAAAAGAAAATTGATGAGAGTATCCATCAAACATTTTTTACAATTGATATTAATAAAATGGCTGAATTAACGTGCATTTCTAAATCAAGCCTCGAACTTGATATACTTCAAGATCCGAGAGTCAAACAATTCGAACGTCGTAAACCTGGTGGGAAAAGATATTGGTTTTATGAACCGACAATGGAAGCAATTAAACAAATTATGGATTCTTGGTAACGATAAAAAATTAAGTAAAAAAAGCGTGAGCAAACGTGAAAACTAGAAGTTTATAGGATATTAAATTAAGTGATATTTTTTGTTGTTCAGATTTGAAAAAAATTGAGGTGAATACATATGAACGGAGTATTATCAGCTAATAATTTAATGATAACTGCTGAAATATGTGAAAACAGTGTGAGGGACAAATTACATACCATTCTAGAAAAAGCGGAGAACGGTGATCTGGAAGCGATCAAAGTTTTAGAAGAGATTAACCGAATATTAGCGCAAGGGTAATAATCCTATTGGAAACTAAATATTTAAAAAAACTATCAAGATACAAAAGGAGGTGTTCATTTTTGAAAGTTACCATGCCGCACTATATAACAAGAATTGATGAAATGTTACCTGGTGCAAAGATTATAAAGCTTACAGGATACACAAATGGAAATAGGGATTATCAGAAAGCTAAAAGTCCAATAGGTTCATGGCAAAACAGTTCTTCTTTAAATGAGGAACAAATAAACACTTGGATAGAAACAGGCGGCTGGATAGGTGTAAGGATACCAAAGGGCTTTTATTTAGTAGATATTGATAACACGCAAGAAGGAGAGTTATTGAAAGAACTTCTTGAGGGTGAAAATATAAATCATCATGCGATTAAAACACCTAATGGATTACAGTTTATTTTTAAAGGCGAGATGGATACAACGCTTAATCAAGGCCAATATCAGAAATATGTTAACCGTTTAGGTTTAACACAAGATACACGTGCTGCCGAAAAAGGCTATATCGTATTCCCAACCGAAAATACTGAAGGGCGTTATGTACTATCTCAAAGTATAGGAGGATTGGACGAGCTACCACATTACTTATATAAAGTTTGGAATGCTCAAAAAACACCTTCACCTATGGGTTACCCATATGAAAGTAACGGATCACGAGACGGGGATTTTTATGACCTCGCAAGGAGATTATTAACATGCGGTGTAGGTAAAAAAGACGTATTGGAGAGCCTGCAATTAGCTTATGAATATTTTGTACCGTACAAAAATGATTTTCCATTCAATTCTATAAAGGAAAAGGTTGAGTCAGCTTCTAAAAAAGTGGGCGAAAGAAAAAGAAAAGCACCTAATGAAATTATGGGATTTGAAGTACATGTAGATGGTATAAGCAAAAATAAAGTTATTCCTAAACCTTTTAAAGTGGGAGAAAAGGCTACACTTTTTGAGGAAAGAGAGGATAAGGATGGAAATGTAATAACAAAGCTTGTATCACGTAAAACACCATATATTACAAAGGAATTCCATAACATAGAACGTCCACAAGTGCTTTATGAAATTGAATGGAAGGAAAGCAATAGAACGGTAAGAGAAGTTGTGCCAGCTTCTACTATTGCTGTTAGAAAAGAATTATTAGAACTAAGTGATAAAGGTTTTTCTGTTAATGATAATAACGTTAAAAAAATCATTACTTATTTTGACCAATATCTATTGATTAATAATATAGAACAACATTATGCGGTAGAACGTTTAGGACATATAAAGGATACTTTTATCCATCCCTTAGTTACTAAAGATGTTGAGATTATGGCAATAGATCATGGTGAGAAACAACTACTTGAAGCTTTTGAAGTAAAAGGAACAAGTGATACATGGAAAAAAGAAGTATTTGAACGAATTAAGCAGCAACCAAAGGCGGTATTTTTTGTACTTTCTAGTTTTGCGAGTGTCATTATTAAAGATTTACGCTTACAACCTTTCATTGTTGATTTAAGTGGGACAACCTCCCAGGGGAAAACCACTACATTAAAGGTGGCAGCCAGTGTATGGGGAAATGAAAACCTAATGAGTGAATGGAATGCAACAAAGGTATCTATTGAAAGAAAGGCATCATACTTAAATAGTTTTCCTTTGCTACTGGACGATACACGTAAAGCGGATGAACGAATATTAAGAGATGTTATTTATCAGTTTAGCGGTGGACGTTCAAAAGGTCGTGGTTCATTAAAAGGTAGTCAGCGTGAATATACTTGGAACAATATTTTATTAAGTACAGGTGAAGTAACTTTAAATGAATATGCCAAAAATCAAGGTGGGGCTGCAGCAAGGATTATCCCATTAATTGACGAGCCATTAAAGAAAGATCATAGCAATATTATGGAACTTTATGAAGCTATGGAAAGCAATTATGGAGCAATAGGCATAGACTTCTTGCAAGTGTGGATTAAAGAAAAAAAGGAACTTATTACAGAGTATCACAAGTTTAGAAAGCACTATATAGAGAAGTCGAAAGGTAACGAAGTATTAAACCGATTAGCTGGGTACTATGCAGCAGTCCATTTTACAGGAAGTATATTAAAAAACAAACTGGACTTTGATATTGATCTAAAGGCTATTTCATCACTATTCGATAATATAGCAGAAGAAAATAAAGCGATTGATAAGCCTATGCAGTTTTTAGAAGAGATACTTACGGATTTGGATAGTAGTAGACAAAATATATTTTATGATTATATGCCTAAGATTATTAAAGCAATTTATAAAGATAAGCAAAGACAATTGTTTTTGACTCCAGCCTATACTACCGATTTCTTAAGTGTTGAAGAAAAGCAAGTAAGACGTGAATGGTTAAAGAGAGGCATGACAATTCCAGTTGAAAAAGGAAGTAAAGTAGTTGATTACAAACTTGTAAGCCATAAGGGCAAGAAATTTAATGGTATACCGTTAAATATGGAACTTGTAGGAGAACTAGGGTTTGACTTTTATGAAGCTAATATAGATTTTTCAGATTAGTAGTAATAAGAGTAATAGGGAATTACCTTATTTAAAATTTCTTATTACTGTTCAAAACCCTTATAAATCAAGGGATGAATCAGTAAAAGTAATAAAAGTAATAAAAGTAATAAGGATTTTGATATATATGTATTTAAAAAAAACGAAAAATTTCAGTTTATATATGTAAGTATTTTGATTTTAAAAATGTATTACTTTTATTACCGATAAGTCAAATCCCTTGTGGGAGTAAGGGGGAATAAGGTAATACGTCCAAAACATTATTATTACTCGTACTACTGATATTTTTATAGAAAAGGCAATAAAGCTTAGAGCCGTAAGCATTTCAAGGTTTTAACAAAAAGTAATAAGCACGTATTACCAAAAAGGGAGATGAGTAAATGGCAACTAAAAAAGCTCCAATCGTATTAGCAATTGAACGTGATGAAAAAGGAAATCTTAGTACATGGTGTCAATACTGTAGAAAGTTTCATCATCACGGAACAGGTGAAGGACACAGGGATGCACATTGTTTTGAGGAAGATAGTCCTTATATTCGTACAGGCTATGTCCTTAAGAAGATGAAACTATCGGGTAAAGAGATTATTAGAAAAGAGAATTGAATCTAAGTAGGTGATGGATAATTGATTTGTTTAAATGATTATAAAAAATTAGAAGAAGAAGTTACGTATTTAGAATACAAATCGGAAAGAACAAACTTTGAATTAAAACGTCAGATCAGCTGCGATTTACCTGAAGATAAATTAACCGGTGATTTAAGTAATGTAGAAGTGGAAGACGTTATTAAGCAAGTCAAACAAGAGTTACTTTTGAAAAAACAAAAATTACAAATGTTAATTGATTTAATGAACAAATTTGAAGGAGTAGAAAATAAAATACTTAAGATGAAATATAGAGATGGAATGACATTAGATGCTATAGGAAGTGAACTAAACTACAATCCAGATTACATAAAGCATAAACATGCTGAAATTATGAAAAGGATTAAGTTTGCTAAAGTTTTAGAGTCAATATATAAAAAATACCCCCCACTTAAAAAATAATTAAAACAGTCTATTGGGGACCGAGGGGGGAGCTTCGTGTAACACACAGGCATTTTTACATGGGGGGTGGTATATTCGTAACATTTAGCGATTTTTAGGAAGGTTTAAAAAGATTTATCAAAATATCGAGGTATTTAAAATGAAATATAAAAAGGTGTCAAAAAACGGACAAACAATAAATACTGGCATATGTTATAGGTGCGAAAATACACTAGCATATTGTGGTTCATTTGCTCAAAAGTATTGTCCAGAGTGTAAAAAGATTGTAGATCGTGAAAAGACTAGAGAACGAATGAAAAAGTATCGGGCAAGGAAAAGAGGGAAGGGAAATGAATCCCAAAATGATTAATGAACCTAAGTATATAGATTTATATGGACGTGTCCGAAAGGTTATCTACAAAAACAGTAATGTAATAGTTTTTATTTTTTCAGATGAGTCTTTTGGGGATCTTTATTGCAAAGCTGGTAGAGAAACGATTTTTTATCGTAAAACTGAAAAGTATAAGAAATATCATTTGCAAGTCGTTTTAAAAGGTATTAAGAGTGAAACAAAACATGGTGAATTTTTATATAACCA
>NZ_JBFTMC010000037.1:0-33035 GCF_056396765.1 Bacillus sp. 05T22 | reverse complement strand
GTCTTAGTGTAACCCATTTTTTCATACAGATAACAATTACGTTCTTCTTCGAAAATTGTAGCTAATTCCCAACTAGTTGCATGTGGAAACAGTTTTTCTATTAAAACAAGTACTTTCTGGGCCACCCCTTTCCCTTGATAATTAGGTAGAATAAACATAGGACTGATCCAGAATTGTGTCGTCTTCTCTTTCCAAAATACACAAATAGCCCCCGCAAGAGTATGATTAACTAATATTTTATAAAATCCACCATTAGGATTGTTTATTCTTGTAATTACTTTATCAATCGTTTCATTGGCAGGATTCGTTTTATAGTCCTTATATTTTTCTAATAACGGTTTAAATGCTTGTACTTGAATATTGAAAATATATTCCGCATCAAAACTTCTTGCTCTTTCTAGTGTTATTTTCATAACATTTACCATCCTAATCGTTCCCGTAAAGAAGTAATATGTGCAGTATGATGACGACCGTGCCATGCATATAATCCGATTGCTACTTCCAGTTTTGTTTCACCTGACTCCGGATGGTTAAAAGTTTTTTCAAGATCTGCCGGCTCTAAAGAACTTAATACATTTACCCACCTTTTATGTAATGAATCTAATAATACAAGGGAAACATCTACAGGTAATTTTGAATCAGGGAGCTCTGCCCATTTCTCTTCCATATATGGTTTAATTGTCGGGTTATTTTCTGTAAGAGCTAACTTAAAACGAATATAACTATTCATATGACTATCGACAACATGATGAACAACTTGCCGTACTGTCCATCCACTCTTTCGATAAGGTGTATCTAGCTGTTCTTTATCTAAACCGTTAATTGCTTTTGTTAGTTCTGTAGGGAGATTTTCAATTTCTCGAATCCACTTTTCTACCATTTCCTCCGTAATATTTCCTTCATAAGTAAACTTCCCAATTGGATAACGTAAGTCCTGCATTGTATTGTTCCCCTTTTGTTTTAAAATTTCTTTTATAATACTTTAGTATGTTTCCAAACGTAATGAATGAAATTAATCTTTTGACCATTTAACTCTATACTTTTTTTATCAATTGCGGTACGTGAAAAGCCGCTTTTTTCTAATACTAGTTGTGAAGCAATGTTATTATTTGTTGTCTTTGCATGAATTTCGATAATTTGATGGTCTGCTGCTTGAATTAGGAGTAATTGGACGGCCTTAGTTGCAATTCCATTTCCGATAAAATTTTCTCCTACACGATAACCAAGATATCCTAATTGTCTATCTTTCTCTATGTCTACTAAGTTTATTCGACCTACAATTGTTTTTTCCATATTCCGTATGAGATAAAAGTAGGACGTGCCTTCTTTTTGTTCCTTTAACAATTCATCATGTTTAGATTGAAACGTCTCATAAACATAGTAATCATCACCACGACTCGGTACCATCTTTTCAAAAAAAGTTCTGTTATAACACTCAAAAGCAAACAATTCTTCTGCATCTTGTTTCTTTAATTTTTCTATGTATATTTCCATTCATGACTCATTCCTTTTTTTATCAATTAACTATTATGGATTCGACATTTAATAGTTAATTTCCTACTACTTGTAATGAGATTAACCTCCTTTATTTTTTCGAGTTGTAAGAATAGCAAGCCATACCTTAGGATGAAGAAGATGTAGAGGATTACGCATAAGGTTCATGACCCTAACTAAACGAATGTAAACGTTTGTATTACTCGCGGAAAGTTGGTATATTTTTTTCGTATACCATTGTCTTCAATGGTTTGAATAAAGGCGCCATAAGGATTTTCAGGAAAGCTAGGAGGAATAAGTAAATTACACCAATCAGGATATTCATTCTTTTTTAGACGGAATACCCTAGTCGCGTAAAATAATTGAATCCATACTTTTTCTTCTATTACAAGTACTATTTAAGCAAAGAATCAACATGTAATTCCGCTAAAAATAGCATTGTTAGGTTTATCTAATAATGTTCACCAGCAAGACCCAGCATAAAATAAGATTATTGCATGACTGTATTTTTTCAATGTCGTTCTCCTTAAAATACGCCAGTGAACTGTAAAGTTAAAATGATAATACCTAGAGCCCAAACGTAATAGGCAAATACTTTAAGAGAATGCTGCTTTAAATATTGAATCATCCAAGATACTGCAATATATCCAAAAAATGCAGCAGATAAGGTACCAACGATTAACGATGTACTTGAAATACTTTCAGCTTTCCCTTGAAATACGTCTACAGACTGTAAAATGATTGCTCCAACAATAGCGGGAGTAGATAACAAAAACGAAAAATATGCAGCTGTTTCACGATCTAATTTTCTCCAAAGTGCTGCGACAATCGTCATACCAGAACGAGAGATTGCTGGAAAAATAGCAAACGCTTGAAACGAACCAATAATAAAAGCATCTTGATATGTAATGTCATCCATTTTCTTACGTCCATTTTTTTGTTTCTCTGCCATATATAAAAACAAACCTGTCACTAAAAACTCCCATCCGATTGTTACACCCGTTTTTGAAATCTCTTCAAAGAAATCTTTAAATAATAAGCCAATTATAACTGCTGGGATTGTTCCAACAATGAGTAAAAATGTAAGTTTCGAAAATGGGTTTTTAATTAAATAGATAAACTCTTTTTTATAATAAATAAACACTGCTAGCAGGGTACCAATATGCAGCATCGTGTCTAAAAAAAGCCCAGCTTCATCTAAATGAAATAAATGTCTTCCTAAATATAAGTGCCCTGTACTGCTTATAGGTAAAAATTCCGTTAATCCCTGAATAATTCCTAATATAAAAGCTTCTAACCAGTTCATGATTGTCTCCTTTCTTGTTTGCTTGTACCAGTATATGTTTATTTTTACCTGTTATGAAAGAAAAGAAAGGAAAAGGAATTCAAGATTTAAGAACTTTCCCAAACAACAAAAAAAGAGGGTATATACCCTCTTAACATAAACTTTATTTAATTTGTTCTTTATGTTCATGATTAACAAGAACATACCATTTACCTGTATCAAACTTTTCTTTATTAATCACATAAACTCTCTTTTCTTTCTTTATATCCCCAGGTTTTAATTCCATATTACTAATAGGGGTTACGCCTTTTTCAACTGCATAACTACTAGCTGCCCACACATTCATTTCGTAAGCATTATCATTTTCATCCACTAAATCAACAGATGGCAAAACCGCTAATTTCATCGGTTCGTTTGTTATATTTTTCCCTTCAATCTCTATAACAATAAAGACATTCCCATTGTCAGCTTCTTGAATCCCTATGCTTTCTTTACCCACTTTATCTCTTTCTACAACCTTTTTCACAGTTACATCAAATTTTGGCGTATTAAAAGTTTTGTTTAATGAATACTCTTTTTCTTTTATTTTTGTCTTTTCTTTTGTTTGTTCCGTTTTTTTCGAATCTGTATTCCCTTTCGTTATATCGTTTGTTTTCACATTCTTTTCTTCTTGCTTAGAAGTGGTTTCTTTAGATTCAGAAGAAGTTTTGTCAGAGGTACTTCCACAGCCAGATAAATTAAATACTAAAGCGCCACCCAAAATACATGTAGTAAATTTTTTCAACATCCCTTTTTATCCCCTGATAAACACAATATATAAAATTCCTACTTATCATAGCAAAAAAACAATTTTTTGCATTGTTATATTTTGTCGAATAATCAAAGAAGCTCAAATTTATTAGATATAAAAAAACATGACCTTAATATAGCACTAAGATCATGTTTTAAATGGTTCTTATTTTATTTATAAAAAACTTTATCAACATTATACTTCGCTTGAAGTTCATTAATGATGTATGTTTCGTAAATTTCTCTTTCCATTGGATCTTCTACAATACATACATCAATACGATATACTTCATCGCGATGTGCTTGAATTGGTGAAACATTGTCTTCAAAATGCTTTTTAATACGCTGTCTTATTTTACGTGCTTTCCCAACAAAGAGAAGCTCGTCATTAATGTTATAAAACATAAAAATGCCACCTTTGTCTCTTGGGAACAAGTGGAAATCAATAAATCCATGAATCGGAGTGATTCTTGGTTCATCTCCTTTTATTACTTGTTTTCTTTCTGTTATAGAAACATCAACTGCAGGTAAATCAATTTTAATCAAGTTACTTCACGTCCTCTTTTATAGTAAAGGTAAATAATAGCATAAGTATGTAAGAAAAGCTATGCGTGTTGATTATAAATGTAATTTAATTAAATTTATACAATCGATTTGCTAAAACACATTTCATTATCTACTAAATATTATAGGTATATCATTTATGCATTTTCTCCAAATCATATGATCATACGCCTCGCCCCAATAATCCTTTAACAAAAAGTTAGGCTCTCCAAATTTTTTCTTCCATATTTCCTGTGCATTGGTATATCCACTATCCAAACAGAATTCTTTTATTCCTTTATCCAATAAGGTAAGAAAAATCGCATTTAAAAGCAAATTACCTATGCCGCGTCTTTGGTAATTCGGGAGTACAAATACAGTCCCTATCTCATATAAGTCTTTTAATGCGCCATCTGTGCAATTATTAATTAGTTTACTAGATGGCCCAAATTCAATTGTGCCGATAATTTTATTACAATGTTTGTCTACAGCGATCAAAAAATATCGATTTTTCCCATCGCTATCAAAGTCACATTTCAAGTACTTCTTTTTATTTTCAATTTCATTTTCTATATCATCAACCAACTCCGATAAACCTTCTCTAGCAAACGTGTCTATAATGACTGTATGAAACAATTGATTTAACTCTTCATAATCACCAATGATTGGTCTTCTTATTTCAACGTTATACACTTAAGACACCCCCTTAATCCTCTAAAATTGTATGTGTATTTGATTTATAATTTTCATGCTATCTATTTCAAATTTACAATCAATATAGCTTTTCTCCAAAATGCTCAAAATTCCCTCTGCAAATATCAAAAGAAACAAAAAAAGATTAGGTAGCTATTCCTAATCTTTTTTTGTTTCTAGATCTAATCACTATTCAAGTGCACCAGCTACATCATAATGACTTAAATCCAATTCTATCGGTTGGTCAAGAGCAAGTTTCGCAAGTTCAGAACCTAAGTATGGACCTACTGTTAATCCAGAAGCACCTAGACCGTTCGCAACAAGGATCCCTTCAAAATTAGGTAACGGACCAATGACTGGGAGAAAACCTGGTGTGAATGGTCTAAAACCAACTCTTGTTTCAAGCATTGTACTATTTTCTAACCCTGGAGCCACTGACAATGCTTTATCAAAGACTTCATGTAAACCACCGGCTGTAACACGATAATCAAGGCCAGTATCATTTTCATGTGTTGCTCCTACAACTACACGACCATCTTCAAAAGTTAATATATACTGATCGTTTGGCGGCATAACAACTGGCCAGTTTTCAGTATTTGTATTTGGCATATGTAAATGAACAATTTGTGCTTTTTGGAAGGTCACAAGAAAGTTAACACCCAGTGGTTGTAACAATTCATTTGCCCACGCTCCTGCAGTGACAATTACTTGATCTGCCATTAATGTTTCACCATTTACATGAATACCTTTAACAAGATTATTTTCATGAATTAAAACGGCATCTCCTTTTATAAAGATAGCACCATGTTTTTTCGCAGCATTTACAAGGGATTGACGAAGTGCTCGTCCATTTACTCGAGCAGCACCGCTTATATGTACTGCGCCATATTCCTCTGATAGCGCTGGAAATAAACTTTTCGTCTCATCTGGTGATAAACGAGTAATTTCTCCAATTTCCGGAGCATCCTCACGTCGTTTATACGCTCGCTCTTCCATTTGATCTAATTTTTTATCATCCGTATGCAAGCTAATAGCTCCTACACGTTTATAACCAGTATCCGTTTCGCCATCTTCTTCTAATTGCTGAATTAAAGAAGTATAATAATGCGCCCCGCCTTTTGCAATTTTATACCAAGCCTGATTACGTCGCTGCGAAAGCCAAGGACATACAATTCCTGCCGCTGCATCCGTTGCTTGTCCTAAATCCTGGCGATCAACTAATGTAACATGAGCTCCCGCCTTAGCAAGATGATAAGCAGTAGACGCCCCTAAAATTCCAGATCCAACTACAATATACGATTTCATTTCAAACACCTTTTCTTATTCGTTCTTTTATATTCTACTTAATGTACGAAGGGCTTACACATTATCTGTACTGTAAAAAACAACCCTCATAAACCTTGAACCATATTCAGTATACTTGAAGGAGATCTTTTTTCAACTTTTTCATTCTATTAATTGTGTCATCATTATGTATTTTGATATCGAAAACTGAAGTTCATAAAAAAACATATTCTTGATGAGGTCAAGAATATGTTTTACATCTTAAAATTAGACGTACGGTACCTATCGCTACAGTTTAAATAAGTTCCACTCTTTTTGAAACGCCTAGTTTTACTATTAAACCTTCTTTATTTCTTCTTTCTGCGGAATAAATCAATTGATTTATAACCTTGTGAAAGAATTTCAACCATTTGCTGAGCACGCTTTTCACGTGTCTGTTGCTGTTTTGCTGAGAATATGTGGCGTGCCCAATCTTTTTGATATCCTGGTGTTAAACCTTGATAAAACTGAAGTTCATTTGGGTGATTAGCTAATAATGCTTCTACATCTTTAATATTCTCTACATAATCAGAAACACATTGACTAGCAGTAGATGTTTTCTTGACTTTCTTTTTTTCGCGTTTCAAACCAACAATGGTAAAGACATCATCCATACTTACCATCCGTGCGAATTTGATATCACTATTATCTACATATCCATCTTCTCCAACGTTCATTGCTGGGAATATTTCATCTCTGTGAATAAAAGTTTCATAACGATTGTTACCTTTTTTTGGATAAGCAAAAAATAAATAACCTTTTTCGAGTAATAGTTGTTTATTAAGAATAAGTTGTGTGTGCTTCACCATCTCATCAATTGTTTCTACAAAAATGAAAATAGCATCATGATTTTTAGATAACTTAATTGCTTGTTCAGTAAAGAGGGCATAATCGTTTGGTTGATTAATCACTACCATATTACTATATTTACTAAGGTTCAATTTATCGATAACTGACATAGTAGACTCCTTTTTTATTCATTGTTACTTTTATCGTACCTATATTACTATAAAAGAGAATGACCTTGCTGTGCAAACCAAGCCATTTATTTAATTCGTTTTTCAAATAAATAGTTTGGTTTTTCATTTATTTATCATGACGCTTTTACATTAAGGATCATACTATTTCTATTTTGAATGCAAAGGTAAGGTTTACATTTCAATGTTAAATATATCATGTAAGAGCTTCCTATAGTGATTCTCTGTAATTACACTTTTACTTTTTTGGCCATTCATTACTTGAGTCAAACTATCTTTCGTCAAAGAGACATATCCAGAATGCGTAAGTTTTACTGCAATCGGCCCTTTATTAAAACTAGAATTCTCATCTTCTATGACTTTTCTTTGAACTTCATTTAAAGTTGTTTCATCAATAGGATCCGTACGAAAAGCATGACATACTTTCCATTCTATCTTTTCGTGTGGGTCATGCCACGAATGAGTGTCTCGTCTTTCTAAAATATAAGTTCCTTTATCTGTATCTTTTCTCCTAACACGATATTCGCCATTTTTTGAAGTAACAATCTCACCAGTAAACGGTACAAGTGTGAGAGGTACAAGTGAAGC
Organism: Bacillus sp. 05T22; assembly: GCF_056396765.1. NCBI lineage: Bacteria > Bacillati > Bacillota > Bacilli > Caryophanales > Bacillaceae > Bacillus > Bacillus sp. 05T22. The sequence goes on along the minus strand of NZ_JBFTMC010000037.1, from coordinate 25,343 downwards.
AATTCCTATATCAGCTAAATACGATACTGAATCATAATTTAAAATGATTGTAATATGGCCTTCTTCAAGAGCCCATACATTTAAATCACTTTTATAAACTGTGCCTAATGCTAACTTCACATCGAATCCACAATCTTTTAATAAGTAATATAGAATAGAATTCATTTCATAGCAAAGCCCACCTCGTGAACTCATTAGTATTTTCTTTTGTAAATTCTCTTTAGAAATCTCTTTCGTATTACCTGTTACGATATCTAAATTCTCAAACGGAATTTCATACGCAATTGCGCTAATTATTTTGTTCAATTCCTCAAATCTCACAGTCTGTTGTTTCTTTAGGTTTAACCTTGAAAAAAACTGATCTTGTAACTCTGTCATATAAAGCACCCCTTCAATATTTAGAGTGAATGTATTATATGCTAATTTTAAAAGCTATGAAGAGCATCAACAATGTTCATTTACAATAACTGTACCGGTACAAAATTCCTAATTTTTAACAAAAATAAGTAGATACCGATGTTTAAAACACCAGCATCTACTTCTTTTTCATTTTATTTTAATGTGTTTTGAACAACAAGGTCCGGAAATACTGATCCCATAACCATAAAGGTGTATGAATATCACTTGGAGTAAACACACTTCCTATTAACACTTAATCCCACGCTGCAGCCACAACTTGACTGCTATCAATTGTAGATAATTCTCTACTTATACATAATAACAATTACAAACTTATGTAATCAACTCTTCATATAACAATGTAAAGAATTACCCTTTTCATTCATTTTTCATGCGTATCTATGTACATTTTTTTATTTATTAGTTATATTATGGTTATTGAATGATTACGAAAATAAATCTATCGCTTATAAAAACGTTTGTATTTTTTATATCCATAACAACACTACAAAATGTATGAAAATCCATTTGTCAAATGAATTCTACACGGAAGGAGGCTTGTAGTTCGTTCATCAGGATATAAAAAAACAGTTTTCTTTTTAGATAACTGCTAAAAAATACAGGAGGCGACACGATGTTTCGTACGATTTCAAACTTTATGAGAGTAGCTGAGATAAGAAGAAAAATCTTTTTTACACTTGCGATGTTAATTGTTTTTCGAATTGGCACGTTTATACCAGTTCCTCATACTAACGCAGAGGTATTAAAAGTACAAGATCAAGCCAATGTTTTAGGTATGCTTAATGTATTTGGCGGAGGAGCCTTACAACACTTCTCAATCTTTGCTGTAGGCATCACACCATATATTACAGCCTCCATTATTGTACAATTGTTACAGATGGATGTTGTACCTAAATTTACAGAGTGGGCAAAGCAAGGGGAAATGGGCCGCAAAAAATCAGCTCAGTTTACCCGATACTTTACAATCATACTCGCATTTATTCAAGCCATTGGAATGTCTATTGGCTTTAACAATATAGCAGGCGGACAATTGATTTCAAATCCTAACTGGACTACATATTTATTTATTGCTACAGTGCTAACTGCCGGTACTGCATTTTTACTTTGGTTAGGTGAACAAATTACTGCAAACGGCGTAGGTAACGGAATTTCAATGCTTATATTCGCAGGACTTGTTGCAGCCATTCCAAACGTCGTAAATCAAATTTATTTACAGCAATTCCAAAATGCTGGAGATCAACTGTTTATGCATATTATCAAAATCGTATTGATTGGATTAGTTATTTTAGCAATCGTTGTCGGCGTTATTTATATCCAACAAGCAGTTCGTAAAATACCTATTCAATATGCAAAAGCTGTTTCAGGAAATAATCAATATCAAGGTGCAAAAAATACACATTTACCGCTTAAAGTAAACAGTGCGGGTGTAATCCCGGTAATCTTTGCTTCTGCATTTCTAATGACGCCACGGACCATTGCGCAGTTATTCCCTAACTCTGATATATCTAAATGGTTAAGTACAAATCTGGACTTTACACATCCAGTTGGAATGATCCTTTACGTTGGACTCATTATTGCTTTCACATACTTCTATGCATTTGTTCAAGTAAATCCTGAACAAATGGCCGAAAACTTGAAAAAGCAAAATGGCTATGTTCCAGGTATTCGACCAGGCAAATCTACAGAGCAATATGTAACAAAAATTTTGTATCGCTTAACGTTTATTGGTGCGATTTTCTTAGGTGCTATTTCAATTTTACCAATTGTATTTACGAAAGTGGCTACTTTACCACCTTCTGCTCAAATTGGTGGTACAAGTTTACTCATCATTGTAGGGGTAGCGTTAGAAACAATGAAAACACTAGAAAGCCAGCTTGTGAAGCGTCACTATAAAGGGTTTATAAAGAAAGTAAACTAATATTTTTACATACAAATTAGGCATAATAGAACCCTCTCGTTTTATTTACGAGAGGGTTTTTCATGTTGCTTTATAAAATAGTTTAATTTAAATATTGAGTTATCAGAAAGACTTTGTTTTCTTTTAAAGAAAGATTAATGAAAACATTTCATTCTCTGATGTTACAGGTCACATATCTTAGAATAAAATCCAATCAAAATTGTTTATAAATTCAAAAATTTCTTTCGGATTTTTAAGATTCGTATATATGTTGAATTTCGACATTGTTACATAATGTAAACCTTACAAAAATAGAATACACATATAAAGTTCTCAACCACCCCTTCTCTCAAATGAGATGATTAGGAAAAAAGGGAGAATAAAAACGGGTAAAAGAAGACTTTAGTGATCAAGAAAGGATTGGTGAAGAATCATGAATCAAGTAAGTGATAAAATCCAAACAGTTTCTATAAAATATTCTTATTCTTCTATTTCACAACTAAAATACAATCATGTTACATTTCTTTTTTCAATAATCTCCCCTGTTTAAAGTACACTTCAAGTGTAGAGCGATTTGCTAAAAATACACCAATCAAGATGAAACTCGCTCCGATTCCCATTACTGGATTAATTGGTTCCCCTAAAAATACATATCCTGTAATAACAGCAATTAATGGAGATACATACAGCCAAGTTGATGGGAATACTGGATTGGTCTTTGACAAGAGCCAATAATATAAACCATGCCCACCAATTGACCCTACAAAGATGAGATATAGAATGGGCCATTGTACACTCCAAGATGTTAATATATCGAGATTTGGCTGTTCTATAAAAATAGAACTAATCAGAAGAAAAAGTCCACCGTAAAACATTTGGATTCCGTTAATGAGAAACGGCGATACTTTTGGCAGATCTGAAAGTATTTCTTTTGAATGGATGGAACCTATGCCATAAAATAATTCGCCGACTAATATGACAAAGCAGGCTATACTCCATATAAAAGTGAGTTGTTGGTGCATCCCTGGTAAGGAGATACAAACAACTCCAATAAGCGCTATGATTAGAGCGAGAAATTGCTCCCGTTGTAGTTTTGTTTTATTTCTCTTCGATTGTAATAACAAAATCATCATTGGCCCTGTTGCAGAAAGAACAGCTGCTAAACCCGAAGAAATATACTGTTCAGCCCAATATAATGTTGCAAATGTCATAAAGGTTAAACAAAAACCAGCATATATAATTCGCTTTGAAAGTAGGTATGGTATAATGGTCACGTTATATATTTAAAAGGATTCAGTAAAACATTAGCGCCAGGCCTTCGTATTGCAGCATTAGCTGTAGAAGGACCTATTTTTGAATGGTTATATGCTGTGAAAGCTTCGATGGATATAGGAAGTCCGTTACTAACACAAAAAGCGCTTCTTCCATTTTTACGAACAGAAAGAATGAAAAATCATTTAGAAAAATTACGCACCGCATTACAAATAAGACGCGATACAACACTAGAAATATTAACTTCTCTAACAGAGGAAATTCATTTTCAAAAACCTCTAGGTGGTTTTAATTTATGGATTACACTTCCAGATTCAATCAATGCTTTTATGTTACTTAAAAAAGCGAATGAAGCGAACGTTTCTTTTTTACCAGGAACGGCTTGTTTTTTGAATCATGAATCAAAATATAACTATTTACGAATTAGTTATTCTATGTTAAATGAAAAAGACATGTTGATTGGATTAAAAAGATTTCATAACGTATTGCTAAATTCCCTAAAACAACAAAAAATAGTTAATATATCTCCATATTAACTATTTTTTTTCAGGTTGTATTGGTGCAATATCTTTTCTAACATTTCACAAGTAACCGGCTGCGCTCCAGCTGTTAGTTGATAACCAACGCGGCCATTTGGTTCTACTGTTGCTTGTTGTAATATTTTAATATCATGAATTCCTTGTTCTCTTAAATACATCAGCAGTTGCTGTTCTGTCATTTTTGCACGTCTTAAATTATTTTGTAATATCTTCCCACTTTGAATAATAATGATGCTATTACCATTTAAAAATTGTTCCATCTTTCGTGATTTCATTTCTAAATAATGAATAATAAGTAAAACACCTGAAAATATACAAGCAGCAAGGATAGACGAACCTACTTTGCTACTCAATACCGGCTCTACAATAATACGCCCAATGGAAGCAACAATAATAATCTCAGCTCTTGTCATCTGACTAACTGATTTGCTTCCGGTTAATTTTAAAACGAGGATGCCAGTAACAATTAGAATTATGCTTTCAAAAAAAATATTCATCAACAATCCATTCCTTTAATGGTAATTTATGAATAGCATTACCATTAATCAAATCCTTTATTGTTCACTTGGTACATAAAAACTAAAAACAAGTATATACCAGTACTCCCTAGCATGTACTTGTTTTTAGTTATCCTAGTCAATTCTTATTTCTCCTCATCCCTCTACTAGATTTTTTGAACTTCCAAAAGAGATTTTCAATTTGTGCCTCCTCTTGCTCTACTCCATAAAACAAAAAAGCGGATGTTCTCTTTTTATTTGGTACAATTCCCAAGAATGACATAGGGGATTTGTCTCTTTTTTCATTTAAATAATTTTGTGAACGATGAATATATATTTATAATCCAAGTAATAAGAGATTGAAATGTATATGTATTCTTATCAATAATCACACTTGTTAGACTACCTATAACAGCACTCCCGATTATGTCAAATGGATAATGATGTCCTACCCAAATACGTGAAAAACCCGTCAAAACTGCTAATAACCACATAATAGAGCCAATTAAACGTTCACGAAGTAAAACGGAAGTCGCTACAGAAAAAGCTAAGGCAGTATGTTTACTTGGAAATGAGGAATTACTCTTTGATGGGATAAGCAAACGAATTCGATGGAAAATAAAAGGACGAGGTTTAAAATAAAAAAGTTGGATGATACGGTTTATAAATAAAGTAACTCCTGCTGAAATTCCTGCATACAAAATATTTTTTTTGTAGAAATTGTTTCTAAACCACATAAATATTAATATACAAAGGTATAGATAACGCGTCTTCTGTGAAAGAAAAACCATTATCGCATCCATAGTAGTACCTCGTCCAGCAAGACGATTAATCGCTTTAAACAGCATATAATTCATTGCAGATGTTCTCCTTCATTTCAGAAATGATATATAAAGTCCATTAACTAACAAAAAAATGGAAAACAGTTTATGACTGAATTGCCTGGGTGGCAATTGTTCACCAATGAATTTAAAATGGTCCCCACAAACTATAAACCATCCCTCCAACAATGAACCCTAAACCTAGAAATAACACTATAAAAGCGAGAATTGATTTTTTATTATCTTCCATGAACTTTACCTCCCTAAAAATTATTGGTTCTATATAAATTTCCCCACAACAAAAACCTTTAGTCATAATTATGGCTAAAGGTTTTGTCATCATACTTATAAGTAATAAAAATATGGAATTATAACCTGTAAGAACAGACTATATACAGTTAAGAAAGATTAAAACCTTTTTATTTGCCCTCGAATTTCTCCGTTTGGGTGGTTTTCTGTATGAGCGTTTACATACGAATTGCCGATTTCCATCTTTCTTGCTAGGTCTAACAAGGAAATACCTTGTAAAGGACCAGTAAGATCACTTTCTACAATTATTCCCGTTACCACTCCTCTATTGACACTAATACCACTCGTTACTGGTCCAAAAAGAAATGCGACAATCTGACCATTTTCACCTCGCATCCCTAGATGAATGTGAGCAGCAGTCAATATTTCTATATCATTAAGCACCAATTTAAATCGAAGTCCTGTAAAATCATTATTAAATCTAAATAGTACTAAACCGCAAGCATCTGTTTTTACAAGAGGCACTTCTTCTCGCCCTGTTAATCTAGTTAAAAAACATTTAGACAAAGTATAGTTCACTTCCCTATTCATTAAATAATGTATTTTATTCATTTGATAGAAAACAGCTTGCACGTTTTTACTATAAATAGATTTATCGCTTTTAGATGCACAACGATAAATACATTTTCTTGGGTTAATGGAATCTTATCAATGTTTTTTCTTAATGCATTTATCAAAGTAGCACGAAATATTAATAAAAAAGAGCCCATCTCAATTCCACAAATCTATGCATTTTTTTGTTCAATGATGTCTTTGGTTCATACGATACATTTCTCTTCCGCTCAAATTCGCTTTATGCTAAGCTGCACTTTTACAAAAATAAATCATATAGTGACTTTAACAATCCCTAATCTAATAAAGTAGGTGAAGACTATGCCCTCTGTTGTCGGAAATCTTGTTGTTCAAAATAGTAACGGTTCTTTTAACTTAGGTGATTTCTATAATGTTTCTCCGAAAGAGAATACAAAAGCCTATAATGGTTCAGGATCATCTAATGTTGCTTTTGTAACTAATACCTTTAACGGTGTGAGTGCAACGAATACATTTGATTCTGATGTTGCAGATCAAAATCAAGTTGGTACAGTTTAATTTTATTAAGAGTAATAAAATCAGTTTTATAAATTGTACACAGCACCAATTGGAATTGTTGAAAAATATATCCCATTCTGAGTAATATATGTAGGGTAATAATATTGTACAGACGGATAGTCAAAATGCATACCTTGTATCTGCATTGTTTGTACCTGTGCTTGTAATGCCTGCTGAACAGATTGAAGTGTACCTTGTGCTGCAGTATATGTTACAGCAGGAACTCGAATTTCATTATTAAAATATGGAACATTCATATTCATTCAACTCCCTCTTATATAATCATCTACACACTGTTTTATATATTATGGATATGGGTTTTAAAAAGTTCTAAAACGTAACAATATTTAACAGCCTTTTGTCCACCGTTAGAAGGAATGAAGATGCAGCAAAAATATTTATAAAAACGAAAATGAAGACTAAGAACCGATATATACATGGTTCTTAGTCTTCATTTCATTTTATACAATACTCATTGTCCTTTTAAAACATTCTCTTCAAAATATTTTCCCCAATCAGGTTGTCTTCCATCAATATCTTTAAATCCATATTCTCTCGCTAATCCCCAAGAACTAAGGGCTTTTCCTGTTTTATTATGAACGTTCGAATCACTTGCTAAAGCAGCGATTGCCCTACCAATAAAGAAAGGTGTTTCAGATGCGATAAAGTGTGGATCTTTCTTTGCACCTTCTTGCCAATTTTCTTCTGTTATACCAAATAAATCTAACATTGCTTCCGAACGGAGAAATCCAGGGCTTACCGCAACAGCAGTAATATGATGTTCCTCTAAATCTTTCGCCATTGCTTCTGCCAAATGGATGGTTGAGATTTTTGCTAAACTATAATATAGGTTTCCACGGTACTGATAATCGACACCGTCTGTAATTTCAATGACAAGCCCTTTCTTCTTTTTCACCATAAGCGGTACACCATAATAACTTGTCATCATATGCGAATGGACAGCACGTTGTTGCATGAGTAATCCGTTATGTAAGTCGTGTTCCCAAAACGGTTTTTCCCATTCAGTAAGCGGATCGCCACCCCAAACATCATTTACTAAAATATCAAGTTTTCCGTTTTGTTCTTCTTGAACTCTATTAAATAGCGCTTTAATATCAGCTTCTACTGTATGATCTACACGAACAGCAATCCCTCTTCCTCCTTGTTTTGTAACAAGCTCTGCTGTTTCTTCAATCGTTTCTGTTCGTCCCATTGATGATAAATTCCCGTTTGTGCTTCTTCCCGTTACGTACACAGTTGCTCCCGCTTCACCAAGCATCATTGCAATACCTCTTCCAGCACCGCGTGTCGCACCAGCTACAACTGCGACTTTTCCTTGTAATGGTTTCATATAAAATTCTCCTTAATGTTTATTTTCCAGTCTAATTAATTTAGGCACATGCTCTCTATCATACTTTTTTGTATATATTTCCTCATCCGGAGTAACAAATTGTAGCGTAATCTTACCACAAACACCAGTGTAAAATTCGAACTCACCTTGTGAATTTGAAATAGCAAGTTCTTCATTTACGATTGAGTCTGCATAAACTTTAACATTCGATATAGAAAGGTTGTTGCCATCTACAATAACTGACTTTATATGAATAGCAACCCCTTTACAATTTTCACTTCCTTTATTATACATAACCATTACTATCACTCCGGTTCCTACGACAATACATATCAACAAGGCTATTATGTTTTTCTTCATAATAAACCTCCTATATGAAGTGTTAGTCTTTCTTAAAATGGAAATCTACACGATTTACTTGTTTCATTTCCTCGATTACTCTATGAATTCCTACCCTAATTTTATCTTCTTTCATATTTGATACATTCAGTTTTAAAAGTTTTTCTTTACGGAAAGAAGACRAATAATTTTTATCAACAGTCTCTATAAATATTTGATTTTGTCCTAAGTTTTTAATAAGCGTTTCCGTGACAATACTTTTATGTAATGATAAGCACGTATGTATTCCTATTTTGCTTTCTGTTTTACAAAACAGATGTTGATTTTCTTTATAAGCTTCTTCTAATGCTCCAGATAACGCCTTAGATCTAGCGTAATATGACAATTGGATTTTTTGTTTGTGTCGTTCAAACATCCCGCTTTTTATGTAAATTTCTAAAGCAGCTTGGGAAATCATTGAACTATCAATATCTAATAGCTTTTTATATTTATGAAACGCTTCTGCAATAGAAGCAGGAATAACTGCCACACCTACACGTAATCCAGGGAAAATAATCTTCGAATAACTTTTTAGATAGATTACATGTGAAGAATTATCGTAACTATATAGTGGATCTACCTTTGGGTTTTGTTCTAAATCTGCTAAATAATCATCCTCTACTATAAATACATTGTATTTCTTTGCGAGAGAAATAATCTTTTCTTTTTCCTTCTTAGAATATGAAGTGCCGAGTGGATGATGAAATCTTGGGATGGTATAAAAGAATTTTATCTTTCCCGTTCGAAATATCTTTTCTAACTCAAATAAATCAATACCTTTAGCAGTGCGTTTTATTCCGATTACAGGAGTACGATTTGTTTCTAGATATTCAATAAATAAGTGATAACTCGGTTGCTCAATAAGTATCGTTTCATTTTGAGTTGGAAAGGGTATTGAAGTTAATATAACTAGAGCTTGCTGAACTCCTGAGGTGATAAAGATATTTTCTTCTTTTGTGAAAACTTGATAGTTCGCTAGTTGTTTTTGCACAACTGAAATTAAAGATGGCAGCCCTTTAGGTGTACCGTATATAAACAAATCATTCTTATACGTATCAATTGCCTTATTAATACAATGTTGAAAATCTAAGTAAGGAAATACATCAGGATCTGGAGCTGAAGATGAAAAATCAAAATTCTCTGTTTCATCTTCTTCATAATTCCCCATTTTTTTCACCACATAATATCCACTTTGAGGTACGGAATAAATAATATGGCGCTTCTCTAATTCATGAAGTGCACGTATAATGGTTGCTTTGTTGCACTCATATTGTGATACGAGTGAACGTATAGACGGTAATTTCCTACCTTCTCTTATCTCTCCTTTTTGAATCATGCTTTCTAAATCATTTAATACATTTAAATATTTATACATGATTACACCTCAACGTCCATTTTGTACCGGTACAGTTTGTATTTGTTCACATTGTAGCACCGATTCAGAAAGATTACCATGTACATATACTGGCCAGTAGTAAATCAATTATATGAGGTGAAATTATGAAAAACACAACTAAAGCATATACAGCCGCATTAGTATATGCCTTTATTATCGGATTTTCATTTATGTTTGTGAAATTAGCATTAACGGTTACAACTCCTCTCGATATACTTGCACACCGTTTTACAGTTGCTTTTTTAATAGCAACTATTCCTATCATTTTTGGTTTTGTAAAATTAAATATTTCATTTAAAAACATACTTTCACTTTTGCCACTAGCAATCTTTTACCCAGCATTATTCTTTGCGTTCCAGGCTTTCGGCTTAGTATATACAAGCTCGTCTGAAGCTGGGATTATCCAAGCTGTCATTCCGATATTCACAATGATTTTCGCTTCTTACTTTTTAAAAGAATTTACAAATGCATGGCAAAAAATATCTGTACTCATTTCTGTAATTGGTGTTATTTATATATTTGTTATGAATGGCATAGGAACTCATGAGACTAGTTTTATAGGAGTTGCTTTTATTCTGCTATCGGCGTTATCATCTGCTTGCTACAATGTTTTAGCACGAAAAATGACAAAGAAATTTAAGTTAATAGACTTAACATATATAATGACAATGATTGGGTTTCTTAGTTTCAATTTAATCGCTATCATTGAACATATGAATGAAGGTACTGTAAATGCATACTTTAAACCATTTACAAACGGAACATTTCTTATATCTATTTTATATTTAGGATTATTGTCTTCTTTGCTAACAGCATTTTTATTAAATTATTCATTGTCTTATATGGAAGCAGCTAAAATGAGTGTCTTTAGTAATCTATCTACACTTATTACAATTATTGCAGGAGTATTATTCTTACACGAACAAATTGCATACTATCATATCGTTGGGGCCATAATGATTGTTCTTGGTATAGTAGGTACAAACTTCCTAGGTAAAAAAGGAATTCATATGAAAGAAAAGAATACCTCTATTAGTAAATAAAAAGTGAGGGATTTTTCATGCAGCAGGCAATGCCTATTAATATTAGTAATATAGCTGAACTAACAAAAGAATTGGATACATTATTAAACGTATCAATATCTTCTAATCAAGAACTTGAGAATTGGTTAATACAACAATCACAGACTTTAAATTCTATCAATGAGCAACTCATGCAACATTATATTGCTTTTCAACGAAATACAAATGATATAAAGGTAAAAAAAGCTTTTGACTTTGATCAAAAAAATGTACAGCCTACATTAAAACGTTATAAAAGTCTACTAGATCAAAAATATTATGAATCACCCTATCGTTTCCAGTTAGATCCCTCTCAGTTTGGATTCTTAGATACAAAAATCCAAAACATTAGAAGCCTCTTTAACGAAGAAAATATTAGTTTAGAGGTTACTGAAGATGAGTTAATAACAAGATATTTTGAAATCACTGGTAATCTCTCTTCTATGTGGGGCAGTGAAGAAGTAAACCTTTCTGAATTAAGAATATATCTACAAGATTCTGATCGAAACATTCGTCAAAAAGCGATGACTGCTATCTCTGAAAAATTTTTATCCGTAGAGAATGAAATTCAAGAAATCTTAAATCAGTTGATTGTACTTCGAACAAAAAAAGCTAGAAACGTTGGTTTAACCAATTATCGTGACTACATGTTTAAAAAATACGAGCGTTTTGATTACACTGCCGAACAATGCAATGAATTCGCCGAATCTATTCGTAAATACGTTGTGCCGCTTCAAGAAAAAACACATAAAAAATTACAGGAAAAGCTTCGGGTAAATACATTACGTCCGTGGGATATACATGCTGTACCTGCAGATCATAAACCTTTACAACCTGTAAAAAATGAAAATGAATTAATAGAAAAAAGCAAAACACTTTTCGCAGAGATTGATTCAAGTTTTTCAGCTCTTCTAGAAAAAATGCATAACCATTTAGATTTGGAGAGCAGAAAAGGGAAAGCACCTGGTGGATTCTGTGAATATTTGCCCGCATCTAAGTTATCATTTATTTTTATGAATTTAACAAGAACACAGGATGATGTTGTTGTTTTCTTACATGAGATGGGTCACTGTATTCATCATGATTTAATGAAAGATATTTCGATACATCAATATCAACATTTACCAATGGAGACTGCTGAATTAGCAAGTATGACAATGGAACTATTTACAATGAACAACTGGGATGTTTTTTATAATAATCAAGAAGATTTTAAACAAGCTAAGCAAGAACAATTAACACAAATTATAGAGTATTTACCAATTACACTGATTATTGATCAATTTCAACACTGGTTGTATGAGAATCCAACTCATACTGTTGAAGAAAGAAATGCTAAGTTTTTAGAACTTTCTTCTCTATATAATTCAAGTATCGTAAATACAGATGGCTATAAAAATTGGATCGTCGCACAATGGTTATCTGTTCTACATATTTTTGAAGTACCCTTCTATTATATTGAATACGCAATTGCACAAATTGGTGCTTTACAAATGTATAAACAATATAAAGAAAACCCTCAGCAAGCATTGCAAAACTATAAAAAAGCTTTATCTTTAGGTAGTTCTAAATCTGTAAAAACAGTATATGAAGCAGCTGGAATTCGATTTGACTTTTCTGGTGAAACAATTAAGGATTTGATGTGTTTTGTTGAAGAGGAATTAGCGTTATTAGAAAAAATATGAGTAATTAAGCCTACGTTTTACTTAATTTAACCTTTACTAAAAGACTCTATTTTGAAATTATATTTTTCAAAATAGAGTCTTAGTTTATCATTATTAGTTTACATAATAATATTATATTTTTTCGAGATGATGACTTACAAGCAAAACACCAACTGGTTGGTATTTATATGATGATTTAAAGGAATCAATAACTATTCGATCTTTTCAGACATTTGCTGAACAAATTGTCTTGGTCGTCGATGAAGCTAATAATGAAGTGATTGGTCTTGATATTTTTGGATAAGCTTTTACTTCTAACTGAACTATTAAATGATTGTTAAAACGAAAAAGCACAATGATGTGCTTTTTCGTTTTAACTCTTCACTTTTAATCAGATAACACCGCTTATTAAAATCTTCTTCTGGGGATCGAATCTCAATAAACAAATCCGCATAAACTCCTACTCATTAAGAAAGGGTAGAAAATTCCTTCTATGTAATTACATCAAGCTTTCTGAGAATATTGTAAAATACCATTTGCATCAAAATAATAATAATAACCATCTAATAAAATCCAACCTCTAGTCATATGATATCCTGCATAAAAATGATACCACTTGCCATCATATTTTAACCATCCAACATGTTGTGATCCATCTTGTTTCATATAAGCCCAACCTACACCATCATGTACCCAACCTGTTTGCATTTGACCGTTGGAGTTAAAATAATAAAGCTTTCCATCAATATGATTCCAGCCAGTACTCATATATTTATCTTTAGGTGAATAATACCAATACCCACCATTTTGAAACCAACCAGTTTGCTGTGAGCCGTCCGCTTTAAAATATGCCCAACCTACACCATCATGTACCCAACCTGTCTGCATTTGACCACTGGAATTAAAATAATAGTTTTTGCCATCCACCTTATACCACCCTGTTACCATTGCCCCGGAACCATTCAATAAAAAATACCATTTCCCTCCGTCTTGTAGCCAACCATGATATAACGATCCGTTTTTAAAATAATACCAGTATCCACTATAAGAGAACCATCCATTTCTTGGAGCTTTGACCGTATTACGTTCTTGGTTAGAGTATTGAATACCATGTTTATTTCCTTTAATATCACTATTCCTTATTTCTGGTGAAAGCTCTGTTTTTATATGAATTGCTTTTTGCTGTTGGACAGCAGGTGTTTTTTGAAATCTTTGATTCTGTTTTTCTTGCTTAGAATTTTCCTGTGCATGTGAAATAGTAGGAAATAAAATAGCAGAAGATAAAATAACTGAAACTATTCTTTTTTTCATATGTATCCCCCTATGATAATGTTAAGAGTAATTTGGTAAAAATATACTCTATTAAAATATATTACCACAACGAGTGTAGTTCGAATATAAAATAACTATAAAAACATTGGAACTTGGATATAACAAGTTGTGTATAAAATGGTTTCAGAAAAACATATTGCCTCGAAATATAATAAAAAACAGCACTTTTTTATGTACTGTTTTTTATTATTGTGAACAATTATGTACTCTTTTCTGTATTTATTTCATTCATCATATATAATCAACAGTTTTTTATTTCACGATAAAAGCTTTTTTAATCTGTAATTATCACATAATAATACAATTAATTTAAATCATTATTTTCGATTTTACTAATTACTAACTTATATCTTTTATACCATTTTTCCCATTCATCTTTTGGAAAGTCCATGTCATGACCATCTAATACAGAAGAAAAAATTTCTAAACATATATGCCATCCAGATAAATCTTTTGGTGTGTGTTCATTTATTTCATGAATAAATTCCTTTAATATTAATAGACAACCATCTGGATTTTTATGTACTTCAAATCGAACACGATCTTCTCCCCAAGTAAATTCTAATACAGAATTTACTTGACAGTCTAAAATATTGATATCAATAAAATCCCCTGAGCCATCCATCATATCAAATTTTATAATACCTTCTTTTTGTAGGTTCTCAATATGAAGGTTTGGCATCCATCTTGCTAGTTTATCATTCTCTGTTAATACAGCCCAAACTTGTTCTACTGCATGATTTAATGAACGGTTAAATTGAGCTACATATTCATTATCTATTTTCTCTATTAAAGCTAACATAGTCATACCTCCATTTAAACTCGAAAAACAAACATACGCTCGTTTTTTAAAAATATCACACAAAACACATGAAAAAGCAAATAAAAACTTATGATGTCTATAAAAATATAAATCCTTCAGTTTCTTTTAAAGTATGCAGCTGAAAGATTTTTCTATTTTCCCCTAAACGTTACAATGTATAATACATTTCATACTGAGCCAACGAACTTTTCTCGAATCCACATTTTTTTACAAACCCTTCAAGTAAACCATTATTAGGGAATCCAATAGAAAGACTGGAAAACTGTAATTCTTTGCTTACAGTTTGTAATAGACTTGTAGCCACTCTAATTCTTCTATATTTTTTATCAACAAATAATAAACTTATCTTACCATTGTCACTAACACATATACATCCCTTTAAATCATCATTAATATAAGCTCCATAATACGTATTATTTTCAGTTTTCTCCATATAATCGATATCATTTTGCCAATTTATATGGAAGTTTAACCATTTTTGTATACCGTTTTGAAATTCGCCAAACTTAATTTGCTTTATTTCTATATTTTGTACACTCTTACTTGTCAAAATAGAAGTGTTCCTCAAATTATAGTAAGACAGATCATATACTTTTTCATACCCTAACTTCGTATAAAATTGAATCGCTCTATCATTACCGACAATGACTTCAAGAAAAAGTTGCTATCGCTTGATTTTGTATTCTTCCATTACTTTTAAAATATGATTTGTCACCGTACTAAATATATATGATTCTTTCTTAGGTTTCCCCACTGCATTAATAACAGCCTTTCAGCCTTGTAGTAATCGACGTATTGCAGAAATATCGCGAGCATCTCCTTTTACAACTTCCAAATGTTTATGCGATATTTTAAATATTTGTGGATTTCGTGTGAGAATACGTACACAGTATCCTTCTTGTAGTGCTTGAGTTATAAGGTATTTACCAGCCTTTCCGTTTGCACTGATAATTGCTACTTTATTTATTATTTTCATGACTAAAGTTAGGCTCCTTTTAAAGGATATAGATTTATATATCATATTATTGATGAGATGTAGTTAATTCGTAAACGCGTAAAAACGAAATTAAATATTCACATGCTCTCTCACAGGCTAACATTTTAAACACCTTTTGTTCCTCTACAGTTTTATCATTTGCTTGATCTGAAGCTGCTTTCAAACAAAGAAAAGGCTTTTTATTCACATGACATACGTATGCAAAAGCAGCTATTTCTTGATCAACAGCTATTGCACCATATACAGTATGTAGTAAATATCTCATTTCCGTACTGCGAATACGCTGATCTCCGGATATGAAAGTTCCAAAATGTACTGGATCATAAGCACGCACTTTTTTTATTTGTCTTACAAGGTATTTCGTTGTTTCAATAGGAGCTGCTCTACCAGTATATAAATCGAAACTATCCGTTCCTGTTCCCGCAGCGGTTACATCATGCTGTAGTGTGTTAAGTGCAACAACAATATGACCATTCTTTACTTTCTCAGATAAACTTCCGCAAATGCCTGTCATAAATAACTGTTCAGGCTTAAATTCACTTATTAGTAACTGTACGCAACTAGCACAGTTCACTTTTCCAACACCAGTAATTACAGAGATTATTTCTAATTCATTTATAGAATGAAAATGAAATTCCCAAGCAGCTCGTTTTTCTACACGATGGCTTGGATAATACTGATACAAGTATGTAAGCTCTGGTTCCCATGCGGATACAATTGCAATACGTTTCATTACACTTTTCACTTCCCCCTATTTTCATTTGAATAATTCACCAATGTTTTTTCGCTCATAACATGGAATCCACTTTTTATATAAATACCTTATTAATTCTTTATTCTTCGTAAGTACTTCACATCCTCTTCTAGATCCTTTCTAATTTACTATTCCTTTTAAATAATTCAAATTCCACTTATTTTATATTTCAAATCCCAATCTAATAAAAACTTTCTTATATCACTTTTCCAAGCTCCACTGGGTTCAAATGTATATAGTTTTTTATGTAACACGTTACTTTCTCCTCAATAAAACTTTGTTTCAACATATCACAAAGAAACAAATTACCCTGTTATTTTTATTCGTGATGTATTTTTTTAATTCTTTTCAATACGTTACATGAAATTTTGTGTGTGATCTTAACTCCCAAATGCCTAAATGTTTGTTATTATATTAATGATGAGGGAATGTAAAGAAAGGAATTAAGTATATGATGGAAAGAAACATTTTAATTATTGATGATGATAAAGAAATTGTAGAATTACTAGCCGTTTATTTACGAAATGAAGGCTACAGCATTTATAAAGCATATGATGGTGATGAAGCGTTACACATGCTCTCACTTCATCAGATTGACCTTATGATATTAGATATTATGATGCCAAAACGAAATGGACTAGAAGTCTGCCAGCAAGTTAGAGAAGAAAATACGGTACCTATTCTTATGCTAAGTGCAAAAGCCGAAGATATGGATAAAATCCTAGGTCTTATGACAGGTGCAGATGATTATATGATTAAGCCCTTTAATCCATTAGAATTAATAGCTAGAGTTAAAGCGCTATTACGTAGATCTTCATTCCAACAAGTTACATCACTTAATGATGATGGTATTATTCGCATCCGCTCTGTTGAAATACATAAACATAATCATACTGTGAAAGTGAATGGAGAGTATATTAAACTTACATCTATTGAATTTGATATCTTATATTTACTTGCCAGCAATACTGGTAGAGTATTTAGTTCAGAGGAAATATTTGAACGAGTTTGGAATGAAGATGGTTATGGTTCCAATAAAACTGTAATGGTTCATATTAGTAACCTAAGAGAAAAACTTGAAACAGGAACGAATGGTGAAAAACTCATCCATACTGTTTGGGGAGTAGGTTATAAAATTGAGAAATGAGACATTTGACATATTAAAAGTCATTCCGAAATGGAAAGTTGTTTTTTGGCTTTTAGTATCTATTTTGCTTACACCAATTACCGAGGTTGTCATATCCCGTCTTGTTACGAGTGTAATTGACAGTTCCCTTACATTAACGGCATTAAGTGGAGAATTTGTCAGAATCGTCGGCTACGAAAAGTATATGGGATTAAAGGAGTCTCTTTGGACAATGATGGGATCCTATCTGTTTTTATTCTCGATTTTTTCATTCTATGTTTATATTTTCTATCGTCACGAAAAAAAACTATATTATGAAGTATGCATAAAGCAAATGATTGACGAAATTCGTTATATTGCGGATGGTAATTTCAATCATAAAGTATCTATTTTACAACATAATTATTTAGAAGACTTAGCAACTGGTGTCAATCACATTGTAGAGCAGTTAAAAGTTTCAATTGAAGAAGAACGTCAAACTGAACAAGCCAAAAGTGAACTCATCACAAATGTATCACATGACTTACGGACACCGCTAACATCCATAGTTGGCTATGTTAATCTCATACATCATGATAATTACAGAGATGAAGTAGAATTACGTCATTATATTCAAGTTATTTATGACAAAGTAAATCGATTAAACATGCTAATGAATGACTTATTTGAGTATACGCGTGTTCAAAATAACGAGTTACAACTAAATACTGTACCTATTGATATAATTGAACTACTTGGCCAACTATCTGTTCAATTTCGTATGCAATTCCAGGAAGCCAATATTGAGTGTAGACCTTCATTTCCACCAGAAAAACTTATGGCCCTTGCTGATGGAGACAAATTAGTACGTGTATTTGAGAACTTAATTATAAATGCTATGACGTATGGTAATGATGGGAAATTTATTGATATAACAGCTTATCAAGACGGAAACATGATTGTAATCGATATTACAAATTACGGACAGCCTATCCCAAGTACAGATTTAGCACATATTTTTGAACGCTTCTATCGTGTTGAAAAATCCCGTTCTGCATACACGGGAGGATCAGGCCTTGGATTAGCGATTGCAAAAAGTATTGTGGAGATTCACGATGGAACAATTGAGGTATATAGCGATACTGAACAAACAACATTTACTGTGAAGCTTCTTTCATATAAGCAATAAAAAGCATTTATCTCAACAACTAAAAATCCACTAAAAAAATCACCTATTAGAACAAGAAAAGTACTATATTCTAAATATAATAGTGATTTTGTTGTGTTGATTGATAAACCCCATGGAAAAATTCCATGGGGTTTTATTTCCGATCTATCAACTTATCACTATCAATATAAAAAATAAAAACCTAGAATGTAAGCATTTTACATGGATTGTAGCTATAGCACGCCAGATGGGTTATGAGCCTCCAAATACAGATGTTTTAGGAACTAAAGAATAGTGAGAAATAACAGTTTGCACCTGCGTAAGTTGATTTTTTTCTAATAATTCCAAATGATTCTTCACTTTTCCCTACTGTACTTAAGAAGATTTTCCACCTCTAACTGTTACTTCTACGTTAAATAAACTGAAAAAATTTACTCTTTAAGGATTCTTAATTTATCCATTACTAATTCATTCCTGTCCTCTACTACTAAATCTTCTTTATGTTTAAATGTGAGTGAAAATACATATTTATTTCCTCATGATGACCATAATTATCCAAAATTTATATATTCCTTATAATTCTTTAGAAATTCTTTAACTTTTCTTTCCTCCTAGTTAAAGATTAATTTTTATACTAGTAATATCGATATACAAGGAGGACAGCTTATGCAACATTTTAAGAATTTGATGCTTCTTATATTGTCTTTTCTTATTACTGCAATTCTTGTTTTTTATTTTTATTTCTATGTAAACGGACCTTCAATTAAAGCAACATCAGCTATTTTAATAGATGCAACATCAGAAGAGATTGTATATAAAAAAAATGAAGATACCCCTTTCTCCTCAGCAAGTTTATCAAAAATGATGACAGAGTATATTGTGTTAGAACAAATACAAAAAAGAAAAATCAAGTGGGATGATCGTGTGAAAATAAGTAATTCTTCCATTCAAATGGAAGGAAATAATATCGATATAACTTTTGAAGATCAAATAACGATTCGAGATTTGTTTCATGCAATGGTTCTTGCATCTGATAATAGTGCGGCCGTATTTTTAGCAGAACATATTTCAAAAAGTGAACAAGACTTTACGAATTTAATGAATGAAAAAGCGACACAATTAGGATTATCTAATAAAACGTATTTTGCAAATGCAACCGGCATA
This sequence comes from Bacillus sp. 05T22, assembly GCF_056396765.1. Classification (NCBI taxonomy): domain Bacteria; kingdom Bacillati; phylum Bacillota; class Bacilli; order Caryophanales; family Bacillaceae; genus Bacillus; species Bacillus sp. 05T22. Next base: position 5,306 of record NZ_JBFTMC010000037.1, on the reverse strand, counting down.
ATGAATAAACAAAAAGAATCTAAAATAACAGCCTTAGATGCCTCGAAACTAGCCCAGCATTTAATAACGGATTATCCTATGATATTAGAAATCACCCAATTAACTTCTTATCAATTCACCTTCAAAGATATACATGTTTTCAATACAAATAAAATGTTGTATTCACTTGATAGTAAAATAAAATTCAAAGGAGTTGATGGTTTACAAACTAGCTTTTCAAATCCTGCTGGATATAGTTTTGCTAGTACAGCAAAGCAAGGAAACAAGAGGTTTATTTCGATTGTAATGGAGGCAAATGGAGAAAATAGTGCTTTTATCGAAACAAAAAAACTATTTACTTATGGTTCCGATCCTACTCACCTTCCATCTCTTCAATCTATTAAAGATTATGTAATATCGTGGATATCTCTACTTCAGTTTGAAAATCTATTTTTACAAACAATAATAATTTTTGTTATTATTTCCATTTCACTATTCGTACATATACGAAAAAAAGATTCAGAGGATTTCTAACTAAAAAGCTTCTTTCACATAAAAAACCGGCTTGTATTTTCTAAAAAAGCCGGTTTTCCTTATTTCCCTTTTTTCTTTTCATAGTATAATTCATCTGCATACTTTTTATTTGTTCCCTTTAAATATGCCAAAATAATTTGAGGTCTCTTTACTAAAGTCCAATCACCATGCTCATCAAATTTTCTACAAGATGTTGTCATATAAGCTTTTTTAATGGTAGTAAAGCCTTTCCCATGGATCTTACCGTATTTTTTTAAACGCATTGCAAATTCCGCATCTTCAGCCATTAATAAATCCTCATTAAACCCACCAATTGCTTCAAAATCCTTTCTATAACACCAAAACATTCCGACAGAAACGAGTCCATATTTAAAAATGAGAGGAATAATTAACAATAATCCTGAAACAATAATTCCTAATGAAATACGTTCAAATTTCCCTTTTACTCCCCCTCCTATATATTTTCCAGTTTTTAAATGCTTATCTATTTCTCTTAACATATTCTCACTCATCCAGCTATCAGCATCAATTGTAACAATGATTTCTCCTCGAGCTATTTTCGCCCCAGCATTTCTAATTTTAGATAGGTTCTTATTCTCATCTTGTAAAGTTATACAATGATAAGATTGTGCAATTTCTTCTGTGCAATCACTACAACGATTTAATACAACAATTACCTCGACTTGATTTTTATAAAATTTGGATGCAACCACAATGGAATCAAGACATCTACCAATATATTTTTCTTCATTGTGTGCAGGTATGATAATGGAAAACTTAACATCTTGTTCACCATCCGTTCCGGCAAAACAACCATTTCTATCCATATCATATCTCTCCTATGTAAACCTTATTTATCAATTCATTTTCTTACTATATTTACAACCGACTTATTATTGAACGCCGTTGTTTATTCAAGTTGTACTATGAACAAAGCCTTACTATTTTTGAAATGATTAAAGTCTATAAAACAAAAAGTTTTTTCTTAATGCATGTACTTTTTCAAAAAAACACCAATTAAAATGTCTCAATTTAAGCGTGACAATCCTACTCTCGATACTTCCATCTCTGTATTATTTTTCAGAATAATCAATTTCTCCTCATGCTGTTTTAACATACTCAAAATTTCTGATTTACTATCTTTTTCAAAATCATTCGTCCACTTAAACATTTTCATTAACATTTTAAATGTGGGCTTATAGTTAGCCTTTTCCAGGTTAAGTAACTGCAAAATGAATCTTTTTATTATTCTGACTATCCTCTTCACTACACTTACATCTAAGAATATGATTAAATCTGCTTTTTGAAAGCTTTGCGATACCCATTTATGATGGGCACCTTCAACAATCCAAGCATTTGAATTTACAATATTGTAAAGTTGTTCATCTCTTTCCTTAGGTGTATTTCTTATATCTCCATTTTTAGTCCTTCTCCAAACAACATTATCTAGCTCATAATAAGGAATATTTAATTGATAAGATAATGCTCTTGCTAAGGTTGTTTTCCCACTTCCAACAGAACCAATGATATAAATTTTATTAGGTATAATACTTTTCAAAACAACCACCACTTTATAGATTTTTACAAAATAGAATTCCCAGCTTCTATCATTAAACCTCTTCTAATTAAATTTGCTGACACAGGCTGAAGATTCAACTCTCTTGCCCAAATAGATAATTGACCAATATGATGGATCTCATGAGCAACCACATGACGTAGAACCTCGCCATATTTGAATGTCTCATCAGTCCATGAGGCTGCTAATATTTTATCCTCTAAATTACTTGACCATGTTTGCGTAAAGGCTTCCATTTTAGTTCGAAAGGAATCAGAAAGCTGCTTCACTTTTTCTAACGTTCTATAATCTTCAAACTTCAGTTCGAAATCCGCTTTCCCTTGAAGCGCACGCATCCAGCTATACTCTACATCTACAATATGAAATAAAGTTTCTAAAATACCCCCTACTCGTCCAACACGTTTACAGAGTAAATCTTCTTCCGAAAGTTGTTTGCACCATTCAAACCATTGATCTCTTACTTGCCAATTGTATCGAAATAAAGTTTCCAATAAATATCGCTCCTTTTACATATGTGATACTATCCATTTAACAGCTTCTATTACATATTCAGGCTCATCTCTTTGGATATAATGACCGCTATTAAGCGCAATAATCATTTTATGATTATTTGATAATTGCAATAGTTCTTTTTGCATTTTTATCCACTGGGCTTGCGCTTCATCAGAATAAAAATCTTTTTTTCCAGCAGCAACTATAACAAGGGGAATATTTCCGAGTGTTTGTGGATGACGCCCTACCTCATCTAAACTTCTCATAAACTCTTCATAGGTGCCTTCATATGTAAATTGTTTATAATATGCTTCTTGAAATTCAGAAGACATGATCGGCAGAAATTTCTCTCTATAGTTTTCTGGTGTTGAATCTACTAATATTAATCCTGCAGTTTCTTCTGGATATAAAGAAGCGAATAAACGAACATTAATACCGCCAAATGAATGCCCCACAAATATATAAGGTGGTTTAAGGTGTAATTGTTGTAATATCTCTCTTAGCTCCTTTACCATCTCAGAACTAACACGTGTATTCGGACTTTTTTCACTTTTCCCTAAACCAGCTCGGTCATATAAAAGCACTGTTCCGTATTCTGTAATTTTCTCTGCAACTTGATCCCAAGTTTTTGAATAATCACCGTATCCTGCATCCATGATAATTACTGGATTATCTTTCTTCCCTTTTATTACTTTTGTGTACAATGCAGCCCCATCTATATTCACATATTTTTCGTATTCTTTACTCATATTCATTTTCTTACTAAAACATCTCCTTTTTAATATGTATTCAGTTAATACCATTATATCACTTATACAGAAAATTCTTTTATTTTATAGTACTATTTTGTATAAAGAGCGCTATCCAAGAACATATCAATAGAGTATTCGTTTGAAAGATAAATAGCTATAATTTTATACCTGAGCACTTAAAAGAAACCAAATTAGATTTTTATAATTTTTCCAATTAGTTTAATATCTTCGCCATCAATAACTATCCCATCACCATCTTTACAAGCATAAATTGTCCTATTTCTCAACTTGGAATAATCCTTTAACAAATCTAAATATATAAGTTGCTTAAAATTGTTTCTTTCAAAATACTCAAGTTTGATCATTTTCCCTGACTCCTTTAAGATTTCAAGCTCGATAATTCTTTCCTAACTCTTCTCCTATTGAAAAATAATGTCTAAAATTATAAAATAATGGACTCCATTTTTGCGGATCAATATGGTTTTCCCCTTTTGTTATCTCCTCGTGCGCATGTACATGAATAACCTCGGTTTCAACAATTGCAAAGAAAGGATCATATTCTGGAATCCTAATTTGTTTTACGTTTGCTTCGATTTGTAGTGGGCATTCTTTAATGCGTTGTGGCTTTACTGACTGTGAATCCAATGGTGTAAAACCAGCCATTGTAAATTTATCTTTTTGATATGTATACCCCATTTCTTGTTTATAAACTGGAACATGTTCTACTCCAGTATAGGGTGCGATTTTTTCTACTTGTTTCCACTGCAATGCAGAAGGGAAATTAATAACACATTCTCTACTCCTTTCAAGATTTCCAATCGATTGCCCTCCCAAACCAATGCCTAAAATCATATAGTTTCCTAATGCCCATGAAGAAGACATTGGACTGATATTTGTTGTCCCATCTTCATTTAATGTTGATAATAAATAAATTGGCATTCCATAATATAAAATCTTTGGCTGTATCTCTTTGCATAATAGTTTACTTATTCCCGAATTCATATTATCACTCCTAATTTTGATTCTTTATCTGTATTGTAAAACACAAAAACTTCCATTATCATCGAAATATGGATGTAAAAAAGGAGTGAAGATGATGAATGAAAATATAGCGAAAATCGCTTCCTTAATTAGTGATACATCACGAGCAACCATCTTGGTTCACCTTATGGATGGGCGCGCCCATCCCGCTACTGAATTAGCACATGTTGCAAAAATCAAACCACAAACAGCCAGTTTTCACCTCAATAAATTATATGAGGCACAAATTGTTGAAGTAGAAAAGCATGGCAGACATCGTTATTACAAATTAACAAATCATGAGCTAGCAGAATCACTAGAAAAGCTATTATACATTGCCCCTTGCGAACCAATTCGATCTTTTAAACAAGCAAAAGAAAATAAAAAAATTCAATATGCAAGAACATGCTATGATCATTTAGCAGGAAAATTAGGAGTTGAGATTACAAATGCTTTATTAAATAAACAAATATTAATAAAAAAGGATACTGAATTTGCAGTAACAAAAGTCGGTGAAGCATTTTTTTCAGATTTCGGTGTAAACTTAGAACGATTACACAATAAAAGACGTGCATTCTCCAGATGTTGTTTAGATTGGACCGAGAGACAACACCATATTGCAGGTGCACTGGGAAATGCAATTCTGGTACGAATGTTAGAACAAAATTGGATTACTAAGTTCGAACAATCAAGAGCGATACACATAACTTCATTAGGACAGCAAAAAATTTATGAAACTTTTTCTATAAAACTTTAGTTTTACAGATGGACAATTTCTCCATATTTATAGACTTATACATGAATTATTCAGCAAAGGAACTACAAAATTAATCTTTATTTCAATCTGGCATAGATATTGTATGTGCTTTTCATTCATATTAAAGGAGATTCTCAATACAAAAAATCTATCCATCATAAAACAAGACATGAGCCCCTTTTATAAGGGGCTCATG